>NZ_JBHVDD010000219.1:0-1007 GCF_042802995.1 Streptomyces sp. NPDC057438 | reverse complement strand
GGCGGAGGCTGCGGCCGCGATGTCGCCCAAGGTTCCTCGCCGGGGGCAGACGTCCGGCGCCTGAGCCCGCCCTCGGGATCTCGCCAGGGAGCGCTGTGACGCCACTGAGTGGCGGCGACGCCCTGGGCCGGCACCGGCCCCCCTTCGACCCGAGCCACCCCTATGCCCTGCAGACCTCGGTGCCGGCACCGAGGTGACCTTGCGGATCGACGTGAACCGGCTGCACGTGCTCATCGGCGGCGCACGGCACAAGACACTTCCCTCGAAGCTGTCCGGCCGTGACCTGCGCGCATTGCTGGCATGCGGGGATGCCAGCCCCGCCGGACCCTGGGCCGACGAGCCGGGCCCGGCCGACACCACGGCGGTGGAGGTGGACCGCACCGTCAACCCGGTCGGCTACATAGGCCTGGGCGGCGACCGCTGCAACATCGGCTGGGCCTTCGCCGGACAGCGGGTCACCCTCAGGCTGGACGGCACCGTCATGCAGGTCCTCGACGAACAGCGCCTCCTGCTGGCAGCACTGCCCTGCCTGCTGTCGGCCACCGCCTGCGGCCGCCTGCGCGGAGCCAGACCAGCCGGGCCGCCCCCGACCGTCCCGCCACCCGCTCCGCAGATCGCCGAGCGGACCGTCAGCAGCATCGGCGGCTTCGTCGTCGCAGGCCAGCGCATCCAACTCGGACGGGCCTACGCCCGCCAGGTCGTCACCGCCCACCTGGACGACGACGTCATCCGCGTCTTCCACGGCGACGACCTGATCACCGCCGTTCCCCGCACCACCACCAAGGGGGTGGTCGTCCGCAAGTCCGGGGAGTACTCAGACGAAAGATCGTCTAGGACAGACGTCAAGCATCACCCGACGCCGAACCGTCAAGCATCACCTGAGACCCGACAGCTTGTTACCGGAAGCTGATCAGCGGCATGATCTTGACCATGTCTGATCTGCCCTCTCGCCTTTCCGTAGTGACCCTCGGCACTCGTGACCTGCCAAGGTTGCGCCGGTTCTACCG
>NZ_JBHVDD010000218.1:0-1086 GCF_042802995.1 Streptomyces sp. NPDC057438 | reverse complement strand
GAACCAGGAGGCTTCAAGTGAGCGCGACCACTTAGGCCAGCCCGGCCTCACGCAGTGCGAGATGCCAGTCGTCGCTGACGGAGTAGGTGCAGTCGTTCGGCGACCACCGCCCGGCAGGAAAAGCCCGCCTCCTTCCCGCGGGCCGCGAGGGCAGCGGCCAGCCGCGGTTTCGTGCGGAAATCCGGATCGATCGGCCGTGGGCGAAGTGATGGGCCGGGACATAGGGAGTCGTGTGCAGCGGGTAGTACACGCGGCCGTCGGTCCACACCGTGGTCACCGTGACGATGCCGTTGTCGGTCTTGCCGTACCGGCCCAGCCACCGCCGGCCCACATTCGCGGTCGCCGTGCCGTCCTTGCGGTCCCTCCGCCCCTGCCTGGCAGGTGATCGTCTTGTTCCGCTCTCGCGGCGCCAGCAGCCCGGTCAGATACTCACGAAACCCTCGCCGCTGGGCAAGGCTGAAGAAGAGGTCGTCGAACTGGGCCGCGTAGTCCTCCAGCGGGCCCCGGCGCAGGGGACACGGACGGTCGAGCCGTCATCTTCAGCCCCAGTACGGCAGTTGGCCCCTATCACCGGCCTACGACCAACCCGACCCGTCGTCAACCCACACCACCGCCGGATGTAACGAACTACCGGTAACTGCGGGTGCGGACGCCGGCGATCCCCCGCGGTGCTGGTCGGTGGCATGGTGCCGGTCGGCGTGGCAGGCAGTAACCGCCCGGTCCGGGGCGTCGCCGTCAACAACCCCGGCACACGCCTGATCGCCGCCGACGACGGTGTGCGCCGCCACCCGAGCAGGTGCGGCCCACAGCGAGGGCCGTGAACGGCCCACCCGAGGCCCTCGCACCCCGCTCGTTCTCGACACTCCTCGCACCGTAGACGACCGCCGCAGGTACACGTCGACCGGACCGGCGTCAGTGAGTGCCACCGACCCCGCCGCGAGCGCGGGTCGGGCACCGAGCCGAACCAGAGGCTCAGGTGAGCGACCTGGTCGGGGCCCGTAATGATCACCAAGCCCGCGCCCTCACCGCTACCTGTCCCTCACGCCAAGGACCCGTACGACCACGGGACTTGAAGCCTCCTGGTTT
>NZ_JBHVDD010000217.1:0-1124 GCF_042802995.1 Streptomyces sp. NPDC057438 | reverse complement strand
GTACTCGGTGATGAAGCCCTCCAGGACCTCCTTGGAGCAGTCGCGGCGGTCGCTGACCTGCAGGTGGCGGCCGAGCCGGTCACGGTGCTTGCGGTAGATCTCCCGGGCGATCTCGCCGGTGGAGGCGGGCAGAGCGCGTTCGTGCAGCTCGTCGAAGACCGCCTCCTTTCCCGGAAGAGGGGCCGCCGGTGATGACGAAGCGGCGGGACGGATGTGGTGTGCTCACGCGGTTCTCCTCGCGGTGGTGTCGGTCAACTGGCCGGTCAGAGCGCGGCTTGCGAGAGCTGCGTCGATAGACGGCCAACCGATCGGCAGGGTAGGGATCTTCCGGCAGCTGCTGCGAGGGTGGTGGCGACCGCCTCGGGCGCCACTGACGACGCGTCTGCTGAACCTCCCCAGGCCCTTGCCGTCAAGTGCACTCCAAGTCCTAGAGTGGCGCTTCCAACCCGCCCTCGCCTGCGACGGAGCACCGGTATGCGCTATCGAGTCCTTGGTAAGACCGGCATCGAGGTCAGCACCCACTGCCTTGGCACAATGATGTTCGGTGCCGTCGGCAACCCCGACCACGAGGACAGCGCGCGCATCATCCACGCTGCGCTCGACGCCGGCATCAACTTCGTGGACACCGCCGACATGTACTCGGCCGGCGAATGCGAGGAGATCGTCGGCAAGGCGCTCAAAGGCAGACGCGACGACGTCGTGCTCGCCACGAAGGTGCACTTTCCGCTGGCGGAGGGACGCAACCGCAGCGGCAATTCGCGCCGCTGGATCCTCAAGGCCGTCGAGGACAGTCTGCGGCGCCTGGACACGGACTGGATCGACCTCTACCAGGTGCACCGTCCTGACCACACCACCGACATCGAAGAGACGCTGTCCGTCCTCAGCGACCTGGTCAGGGCAGGCAAGATCCGGATGTTCGGCTGCTCCACGTTCCCCGCCGAGGACCTCGTCGAGGCTCACCACGTGGCGGAGCGGCGCGGACTGATGCGGCTGCGCACGGAGCAGCCGCCGTACTCGATTCTCGCGCGCGGCATCGAGCGGTCCGTGCTGCCCACCGCGCAGCGCCTGGGCATGGGAGTGCTGACCTGGTCACCACTCGCCTCGGGATTTCTGTCCGGCACCTA
>NZ_JBHVDD010000216.1:0-1144 GCF_042802995.1 Streptomyces sp. NPDC057438 | reverse complement strand
TCCTCCGCCGCCCGCTGCTCCACCGCGGCGACCAGGAAGGCCGTCTCCTCGGACGTCAGACCGTCGTAGGCCCGGTCGTCGCCCGCGAACAGTTCCTCGGCCCGCGCCAGGCGGGTGCCCCGGTAGAGCGTGCCCGGGTCGCGGTCGTGCTCCAGCCAGGTGCGGGCGGCGTCGGTCAGCTGCCGGTGGTGGCGCAGCCGCTCCCGGTCCGCGTCGATCCATTCGCGCAGCCGCGGCCAGCTGGTGATGAGTGCCTCGTGGGCGAGGTGTACTCCGTCGTCGTCGGTGGTCAGCAGCCGGGCCCGGGTCAGCCGCCCGGCGACGGCCCGCACTTCGGGGTCCTCCCACCCGGCCATCTCCTCCCAGGTGAGCGGGCGGCGGGTGTCGGCGTTGCCCTGCCCGGGCTCGACCATCCGCAGGAGCAGGTGCCGGGCGGCGTGCGCCTGCGCCGGCGAGAGTTCCCCGTACGCCTCCTCGGCGCTGGCCGCGATCGCGCCGCGTACCCCGCCGGAGGCCTCGTACGCGGCCAGGGTCAGCATCCGTCCCTTGCGCCGCCGCCAGGTCTCCAGCAGGGCGTGGGACAGCATCGGCAGTCCGCCGGGCTCGTCGAGCACGTCCTCGACGATCCGCGCGGTCAGTGTCCGCTCCACGATGAGCCCGGCCGCCTGCGCGGGACCGACCACCGCCTCGCGCAGCTCGTCCGCGGTCATGGGCCCGACCAGGAGCCCGCTCCCGTGCAGCGCCTCCGCCAGTCGCGGGTGCTCGGCGCACCGCGCATAGAAATCGGCCCGCACGGCGATGAGCACGCGCAACCGGCTGTCCGGGTCGCGCGCGGCGAGCAGAAGGTCGAGGAAGCGGTCCCGCTCGGCGCGCTCGCGGCAGAGGGTGAAGACCTCCTCGAACTGATCCACCACCACCCAGCACTCCGGATCGTCGGCCGTCGGCGTCAGCAGATGCCCGTAGGTGGTGGCGGGCCGGGCTCCCGGAGTGAGGATCCGCAGCACCGCCGTACGCCCCGTCCCGGCGGCCTCCTCTCGCAGCCGGGGAATCAGACCGGCCCGCAACAGGGAGGACTTGCCGCTGCCGGACGCCCCGAACACCACGGCGAACCGGGATCCGCACACGAGCTCGCTCAGCTCGTCGA
>NZ_JBHVDD010000215.1:0-1164 GCF_042802995.1 Streptomyces sp. NPDC057438 | reverse complement strand
CAGAGTCTGCGCACGAAGGCGGTCGCCACTTCCCCGGCACACCAGTGAGCACCGGGGCGCAGATCACCTCGCGCCCTCGGCGGCGGGAGCGCGAGCCGGGCGCTCGGTAATCTGACCGCCAGCGCAAGGGCCGGAGGAACCGGACAGAGGACAGTGAGGGCAAACAGTGACAGACGAGGCATCGGTGGAAACCGCTTCCTCCGCAAGGTCCATCCGCAGTTCCGCGTCCGAGGTCCACGGCTTCGAGTTCAGCGACGTCGCTCTGGAACTCACGCGGCGGAAACTGCCCGACCTCGACGCCATGGCCTTCCACCTCGGCATGCTCCTGCTGCGCACCGCCAACACCCACAGCCAGAACTCCGAGCGCCTGATCCACCGCCCGCACGGCTTCAGCAGCAGCGGGTTCCGGATTCTCTACACCGTGTGGATCTTCGGACAGGCCGAGGCCCGGGACATCGCCCGCCTGTCCGGCGTGAGTCGCCAGGCCACCTCCAGCGTTCTGTCGACCCTGGAGGCCGACGGCCTGGTGATCCGCGAACGGCTCTCCACCACGGACCGGCGGCTGGTGACCGTGCGACTGAGCGCAGTCGGCGCCGCTGCCATCAAGGAGGCGTTCGCGCAGCAGAACCTGCTTGAGCAGGAATGGTTCGGCGACCTGACTGCGGACGAACAGGCAACTCTGAGGCTCCTGTTGAGCAAGGTGGCCAGCAGGATCGCCAAGTCGGCGAAGCAGACTGAAGGCTGACACCGGCACACGTGAGGCATCCGCCTCCACTCGCAGGAGGCTGTGTGATGTTGTGATCAGCCAGTTGCCTTCAGGAGGTCGTCGATCCAGATCATCGAGGCACGGGGGTGGAGGCCGGCGAGGTAGCTCTCGGGCATCTTGTCGTATCGAGTCGCGATACCGCGCCATGCCTTCAACTTGTTGATGAGCCGCTCGACGGTGTTCCGCTCCTTGTAAAGATCGCCGTCGTGGCGTGTGGGGCGGCCGCCCCGGCGGCCCTTCTTCTTCCGGTTGGCGGACTGGTGCTTCTTTTCCGGGATGACTGCCTTGATGCCGCGTTTCCGCAGGTAAGAGCGGTTAGCGCGGGACGAGTAGGCCTTGTCCGCGGCGACAGCGTCGGGCCGGGTTCGAGGACGGCCGAGAGGCAGACGGACCCGCAC
>NZ_JBHVDD010000214.1:0-1198 GCF_042802995.1 Streptomyces sp. NPDC057438 | reverse complement strand
ATGAAGCTGAGCAGTCCGGCACTGGCCAGCCCGGGGGCGACCAGCGGCAGATACACCCGCCGGAAGATGGTCACCTTGCCCGCGCCCATGCTGGCCGCGGCCGCCAGCAGACGCCGGTCGACACCGCGCATCACGCCGTACAGCAGCAGCACCGTGTAGGGGAGCATCATCGAGGTGGTGCCGATCACCACACCGAGTTCGTTGTACAGCAGCTGGAACGGCGCGCTGGGGACGGACACGGCGGTGAGGGTCTCGTTCACCAGGCCCTTGTCGCCGAGCATGATGATCCAGCCGTAGGTGCGCACCAGCGCGGAGACGAAGTGCGGGACGACCACGACCAGCATCGCCAGGCCCGCCCAGATGGGCTTGAGCCGGGAGATCGCCTGGGCCAGGACGAACCCGAACCCCAGGCTGAGCACGGCTGTTTCGGCGGAGATCCGCAGGGTCGTGAACAGCACCGAGAGGTTCACGCCGGTCAGAGCGTCGGCGTACCAGTGCAGGGTGAACGATCCGTCGGCGTCCTTCAGGCTCAGCAGCAGGGTGCTGAAGATCGGGTAGACGAACAGCACCAGCAGGTAGATGACGACCGGCAGCGCGTAGAGGATCCCGACACGGGTCCGGCGCGAGGCCAGGAGCTTGCGCGGGCGGGCGGGAGCGCCTGCGGTGAGGGTGGCTGCCATGACTCACCCCGCCTGTTCGGTGGGGAAGAGGTTGACGTCCTCGGGGTCAGCGGTGATCCCGACCCGCTCACCGGCGACGGGGCCTCGGCCGGCGGGGACTTCCAGACGCAGCAGCGGCGCCGCGCCACCGTCGATCCGCACACCCGCGCGGACCAGGGTGCCGACGTAGGTAGCCATCTCGACCGTGCCGGAACAGAAGCCGTCGCCGCTGGCCGAGGCCCGCAGCCGGCCCGGCTGCACAGCGACCTTCACCTCGGTGCCCGTGGCTAGGTCGTGGCGGCGGGCCTTGAGCAGTCCGCCGGAGTTGTCGAGGCGGACCAGTGTGTGGGCGTCGGTGTGCTGTTCGATGCGGCCGGGCAGGAAGTTGGCCGCGCCCAGGAAGTCCGCGACGAACGGCGTCTTCGGGCGTTCGAACAGCTCGCGGGGGGTGTCGAACTGCTCGATCAGACCGTTGCGCATCACCGCGATACGGTCCGACATGACCAGCGCCTCTTCCTGATCATGCGTCACATAGATGA
>NZ_JBHVDD010000213.1:0-1222 GCF_042802995.1 Streptomyces sp. NPDC057438 | reverse complement strand
ACGCCTCCTGCACCACGCGGTGCACGGACGTCTCCACCTCGGGGGCGAGCCGCACCACGCGGGCCGCCGCCGCCACGTGCAACCGGGCGTCCTCTTCGTCTCCGGAGAACGCGGAGACCAGGCGGGCGAGCTCCGCCCACACCTCGCCGGGCCGCACGCCCGCGTGGTCGTCCTCGCGCATGACCCGCACCAGACGGCGCATCGAGTCCAGTGCCTCCGATCCGGACCGGGTGATGTTCTCCAGCAGCGGTTGGACCTGTTCCGGGGCGGTGTGCTGGAGGGCCAGCGCGGCATTGGCCTGGACGATGATGCCGGTGACGTGGTGGGCGACGAAGTCGTGCAGGTCGTGGGCTAGTGCCAGGCGTTCCCGCTGGCGTACGGCGGCGATGGCGCGGGCCCGCTGCTCCTCCAGCAGCCGTGCCCGCAGGCCCCAGGCGAGAGCCAGGCCGGCGCCGAGCGCCATCAGCAGGGACCCGTCGAGGGCGTTCTGGGTGTCGTTCTGCATGTCCGCCGGCAGCAAGCGCAACGGGATCACGATGACCGCCACGCTCAGTGCGGCCGAAACGGCCACCGCGGTCCGCGGGCCCGGCACCGCCCACACCGCGCGGGACAACAGCACCAGCAGAGCGACGCTCTCCAGCGCCCCGAACGTACCGGCGCTGTCCGGGCCCGCCCACGTGACGATCACGGCCGTGAGGACCAGCGAGCCGCCCGCGACGAGCACGGCACGCACCTGCGCGCTCGGCCGACGAGCGGGCCACAGCAGCGCCATGCAGGCAAGCGGGCCGGACACCATCGGCAGCAAGCTCGTCCAGCGGTAGTCGGGCGTCCCGTTGGCGAACACGTCGAGCAGCCCCAGCAGGCCGAGGATGATCCAGCCGACGGCGGTCAGCGCCCGGCGGAGCAGCGGAGTTTTGGAGTTCACGCCCGGCAGGATACGTAAGCGGCGATTCCCGGCGGACTCGGCCGAATGGCCGATGTCCGGCCACCACAACCGGCCATCCGGCCGAGACAGCCGGAAGCCGGGCGCCCCGATCGTGGACGGCATGCACCTGATGAGCACCCTTCTCCCCGGGGAGACCGCCCGATGAACACCCCCTCCGCCGTGCTGACCGGCACCGGCCTGTTCAAGTCCTACGGCATGACCCGCGCCCTGGCCGGCGTCGACCTCGACGTGACAGCCGGCGAGTCGCTGGCCGTCATGGGCCCGTCCGGCTCCGGC
>NZ_JBHVDD010000212.1:0-1247 GCF_042802995.1 Streptomyces sp. NPDC057438 | reverse complement strand
GCCACGGTCGTCGTCACGGCGGTAGGAGGGACGGTCGCCCTCACGACGCTCGGGACGCGCAGGACGGTCGTCCCGACGGTCATCACGCCGGAACGCCGGCCGCTCACCGCCACGGTCGTCCCGACGGAAGTCGTCACGCCGGTCATCCCGACGGAACGGCGGACGGCCACCCCGGTCGTCCCCGCGCCGGTCGTCGCGGCCTCGGTCGTCGCGCCCACGGAAGCCGCCAGTACGCTCGCCGCCACGGTCGTCGTCACGACGGAAGCCGCCGCTGCGCTCGCCACCGCGGCTGTCGTCACGACGGAAGCCGCCACGGTCGTCGTCACGGCGGTAGGAGGGACGGTCGCCCTCACGACGCTCGGGACGCGCAGGACGGTCGTCCCGACGGTCATCACGCCGGAACGTCGGCCGCTCACCGCCACGGTCGTCCCGACGGTCATCCCGACGAAATCCCCCACGGTCCCCGCTGTCCCGACGGTCGTCGCGCCGATCGTCCCGACGGAACGCCGGACGGTCATCGCGGCGCGGGAAGCCGCCACGGTCCTCACCACGACGCTCGTCACGCCGATCGTCTCGGCGGTCATCCCGGCGGAAGGCCGGCCGGTCCCCGTCACGGCGGAAGCCACGGTCGCGATCACGGTCGTCACGGCGCGGACCCGCACCCGCGGGGCGGTCGTCGCGCCGGAATGCGGGGCGAGGCCCACGGTCGCCCTCGCGACGGTCGTCCCGTCCCCGGAAGCCACCGCCGCTGCCGCGCTGCTCACCGCGGTTGTCGTCGCGCCGGAAGCCGCCACGGTCGTCCCGACGGTCATCGCGCCGGAAACCTCCGCGGTCACCGCGATCGTCACTGCGACGGTCATCACCACGTCGGTCGTCGGGCCGGCGGTCGTCCCGACGGCCGTAGCCGCCACGGTCGTTGTCCCGCCGGTCGTTGTTGGGGCGCGGCCCACCGCGATAGCCACCACGGTCACCACTGTCCCGTCGCCGCTGGTCGCGCTCCGGTCGATCGTCGGGAGAGTTGGTGGACATGGTGACTCCTGTCTTCGGTACCGCAAGTCATTCTCGCGCAGCCGGATACCCGGCGCGCTCCGGAAAAACAAAAAAGGACCCCTGGTCCCAGCTGTACGCTGGTGACCAGGGGTCCTTCAAAGATTGTTCGGCGGCGTCCTACTCTCCCACAGGGTCCCCCCTGCAGTACCATCGGCGCTGTAAGGCTTAGCTTCCGGGTTCGGAATGTAACCGGGCGT
>NZ_JBHVDD010000211.1:869-1255 GCF_042802995.1 Streptomyces sp. NPDC057438 | reverse complement strand
GGCATTCCTGGTGATCCTCGCGGCTCGGGAAACCTCGGTCGGGGTCAGTGCCTTCGTCTTCACCGCGTTGATCGTCAACGCCGTCTCGGCCGTCTGCGCCGCCTCGGAGAGATCGGCAAGAGCCCGGATCAGGTTCCGATGCCACTCGGCCGGATCACTGGCCATCGCCGCGTCGGCATGTCCGAGGTAGCTGCAAAGCTCGGAGATCGACTGGAACTGTCGTTGCAGGTCAGACCGGAAAACGTCGGCCTTGCGTCGGGTCATGATGCGTCCTCCGGGAGGGAATGATGCGAATACTCGGTTGACAGATCCCGTCTGCCAGGCTCATCGTAGAGCCCAGCACAGCCCGTAGTCATCACATCCGCAGATGACGAAACGTCAGGAGA
>NZ_JBHVDD010000211.1:0-859 GCF_042802995.1 Streptomyces sp. NPDC057438 | reverse complement strand
GACCATCCTTGACTACGTCTGGCGATAACCTGGTTGACAACCCCCGTGCATGAGGTTCAGGGTAGAGCACGCAACACCCCGTAGACGAGCGATCGTCACCTGACGATCTGTCACAAGGAGAGATTCATGCCCGCCATCTTCCACGTCGACCAGGCCCGCACCTTCTCCATGGTCATGTTCCTCAGCTCGTCCCCGAAGATGCAGTTCGGCACGCAGCAGCAGGACACCGCCAAGGACGGCACCCCCAAGTGGGAGGTGCAGGTCGTCGCCTCGTTCACCCAGTTCGGCCGGACCGAAAACGAGATCCTCAAGGTCGGTGTCCTCTCGCACCAGGACCCCGCCGCCCCGCTCCAGGGGATGCCGCAGCCGGTCGAGCTGGTCGGCTTCCGGGTCGGTGTCACCCCGGCCGAGAAGCGGACCGACCGCAACGGCAACGAGAAGGTCGTCGGCGGCACTGCCTGGTACCAGGCCGACGAGATCCGCTCGACCTCCGCCGTCCCGACCTCCCGCAAGTCCGCCTCGCAGGAAGGCTGATCGTGTCCGCCACTGACTCCCTGAGCCTGGCTCCCCTGGTCGCCGTCATCGCCCTCGCGGTGCTGGCGGCCTGGGGGGCGGCTCGCCTCTTCATCGCCACCTACCGGTACATCCGCGCGACCCCCTTCCAGCGGGCCCGGATGCGCCACGCCTGGGCCGTCTCCCGCCGCTGGCGTCGCCTCGCTCCGAACGTCGGCCTGGCCCGCGTGGACGAGAACACCAAGGGCCGCAAGGACTGGCAGGGCAAGACCGCCAAGCCCGTCACGGTCGTCCCGAAGATCCGCGTCTTCCCGGAGCCCTGGGGAATCCGCGCCGTCATCAAGAC
>NZ_JBHVDD010000210.1:0-1256 GCF_042802995.1 Streptomyces sp. NPDC057438 | reverse complement strand
TCGCCCACCTAGATCTACACTACCTACTTCGTCGGCAGCGACAGAAGTCTCTAAGAGAGAGGCTCTCGCAGCTCCGTAACCTGGTCAACCCTATGGCCGTCCGGGTCGCACCCCAGGTAGGCGTTGGGGGTACCCAGCGGATCGTTGCGCAGGTCGACCACCAGCCAGCGGGTGGGTTCGGTGGAGCCTTCGAAGGACAGGCCGAGGGCTTTGCGGGTGAGGCTGCGCCCGCCGTCGGAACCGACCAGGTACCGGGCGCGCACGGTGAGGGGCTCGCCGTCGGCGTCGATGAGATCGACCTCCACGCCGTCGTGGACCTCGGCGAAGCGCTCCATCCGGTGTCCGAAGCGAACGTCCACGCTCGCGAACCGGCGCGTCCCCGCCAGCAGTTCGGCGTCGACCAGTGGCTGGATGAAGCCGTTGCGCCGCGGCCAGCCGAATTCGTCGGTCCGGGGGTCGAGTTCGGCCAGCAGCCTCCCCCGTCCGTTGACGAACCGCATGATCTGGTGCGGCGTGGTGTGCCGGCGCACCTCGTCGATGAGGCCGATCTGCTGGAACGCACGCAGGCTTTCGTCGTCCATGCCGACGCCGCGTGGGTAGTCGATGAGCTTCTCCTCCGCCTCGACCAGCAGGGTTCGTACGCCGCAGAGGCCGAGCTGGTTCGCAAGGGTCAGACCGGTGGGACCGGCCCCGACGATCACGATGTCGTAGGAGTGCACGGAAGAGGCGGGGGCTGGGTGTGGCATGCGCGGGATCTCCTGACGTAACCGGACCGATCCAAGTTTACAAATATCGCTCATGCAGGTGCGATATTTAGGAGCTTCTTGGATCTGTGGTGCCCTGTCAAGGCCCGTCGGGAGGTCACCAGCACCCGTACGCGCCTTCGTGGATGGGCGGGGTTGGCCACCGAGTCGGTCGGCAAGTGACGTGGCAACTCGTGGTCTGCGCGTCGTCCCAGGTAACAGCCCATCTGGCCGATGCCGCTCGCGTGATCGGGCGACGCTGGCGGGCTTCCTGGAGGGCTGCTGGCGGCTACCCAGGGGCTCGTGTGGGGTCCGATGGCCCCTGGGCGGGGGGCGAGCGCGCCCGGCGAGAGGTCAGCTCCCGCAGTCTCGCCTTGAGGCGCTTGACCGCCTTCGGA
The DNA here is from genome assembly GCF_042802995.1 of Streptomyces sp. NPDC057438. NCBI lineage: Bacteria > Bacillati > Actinomycetota > Actinomycetes > Kitasatosporales > Streptomycetaceae > Streptomyces > Streptomyces sp. NPDC057438. Next base: position 115 of record NZ_JBHVDD010000210.1, on the reverse strand, counting down.
TCGATGCGGATTCCGACCTTTCCACCCCGGGCAAAGTAGAAGCCGAACCCCAGCAGCGTCGCCGCTCGGGCGTGTACGATCTTCGATTTCTCCCGGTTGACCTGCAGTTTCAGCC
>NZ_JBHVDD010000209.1:0-1262 GCF_042802995.1 Streptomyces sp. NPDC057438 | reverse complement strand
ATGTGGACACCCCTCCTCCGCGGCGGAACCATCGTCATCGCCCCCGGCAACCGACTCGGACCCGACGAACTCCGCACCGCCATCACCCGACACGGGGCGACCTCGACCTTCATGACCACCACGCTCTTCAACGTCCTGGTGCACGAGGCCCCGGACGCCCTGGCCGGAATGCGGGAGGTCTGGTTCGGCGGGGAGGCGGCGGACGTGGACGCGGTGGACCGGGCTCTCGCCCTCTGCCCCGGCCTGCGCCTGGTCAACGTCTACGGGCCGACGGAGACGACCACCTTCGCCACCGCGTGGCCGGTCCCCGCCGACAAGGCACCCGGCGCACCCGTGCCGATCGGCTCACCGCTGGCGGGCATGCATACCTACGTCCTCGACGAGGGCCTGCGCCCGGTCCCCACCGGCACTCCCGGCGAGCTGTACCTCGCCGGAACCGGACTCGCACACGGCTACCTCGGCCGCCCCGCCCTCACCGCACAGCGCTTCGTCACCAACCCCTTCGCCACAGACGGCTCGCGGATGTACCGCACCGGCGACCTGGTCCGCTGGCGCAACGACGGCACCCTCGACTACGTCGGCCGCGCCGACGACCAGGTCAAGATCCGCGGCTTCCGCATCGAACCCGCCGAGATCGAAGCCGTCCTCACCACCCACCCGAAGGTGTCCCAGGCCACCGTCGTCGTCCGCGAGGACCGCCCGGGCGACAAACACCTCGTCGCCTACATCGTCGGCAACCCCGACCTCGCAGAACTACGCGAATACGCCGTGCCACGGCTGCCCGCCTATATGGTCCCCACCGCCTTCGTCCCCCTCGACGCCCTGCCCCTGACCGTCAACGGCAAGCTCGACAAGAAGGCACTCCCCGCACCCCCGGCCAGGTCCGTGGCAGGCGAGTCCGGGACCGCCGCGCCCGGTACGGCGGCGGAAGAGACGCTGTGCGCCGTGTTCGCAGGGGTGCTCGGCCTCGATTCAGTCGGGATCGACGACGGATTCTTCGACCTCGGCGGCGACTCCATCGCCTCCATCCAACTCGTCAGCCGCGCCCGCAAAGCCGGCCTCCTCCTCACCGCACGCGACGTCTTCGAACGCCGCACCGTCCGCGAACTCGCCGCCATCGCCGGCCAGGTCGGCACACAGACGGCACCCGGGAAGGACGGCATCGGCGACGTACCCACCACACCGATCATCGAATGGTTCCGCGCCGGCGGCGGCCCCATCCGCGAGTTCAACCAGTCCTACGTCGTCCCCGTCCCCGCCAC
>NZ_JBHVDD010000208.1:0-1267 GCF_042802995.1 Streptomyces sp. NPDC057438 | reverse complement strand
GACGTACCCACCACACCGATCATCGAATGGTTCCGCGCCGGCGGCGGCCCCATCCGCGAGTTCAACCAGTCCTACGTCGTCCCCGTCCCCGCCACCCTCACCCTCACCGACCTCACAGCCGCCTTCACCGCCGTCACCAACCACCACGACGCCCTGCGCATGCGCCTGCACCGCACCCCCGACACCCACACCCACACCCACACCCACACCGACACCGACACCGACACCGGCACCGGCACCGACCGCTGGACCCTCCACATCCCACCCCCCGGCACCATCGACACCACCAACTGGATCCACCACGTCGACACCACCGGCCTCGACCCCCACACCACCCACCAGACCCTCATCCACGAAGCCCAAAAAGCCCGCACCCGCCTCGACCCCGAACAAGGCATCACCGCCCAACTCGTCTGGCTCGACGCAGGAAACGACCACGACGGACAACTCCTCATCGTCATCCACCACCTCGTCATCGACGGCGTCTCCTGGCGCATCCTCCTGGACGACCTCGCCACCGCCCACCACGCCCTCACCACCCACCAACCCCTCCACCTCGAACCCGTCGCCACCTCCTTCCGAGGCTGGGCCACCGCCCTCACCCAAACCGCCACCCACAACCGCTGGACCAGCCAACTCCCCTACTGGGAAAACATGCTGGCCGCCCCGCACACCCCCCTCGGCGCCACCCCCCTCGACCCGACCCGCGACACCCTCGCCACCGCACAGACAGTCACCCTCGCTCTCCCCGAACACGAGACAGAGCAACTGCTCACCGCCGTCCCAGCCGCCTTCCGCGCAGGCATCAACGACGTCCTCCTCACCGCCCTCACCCTCGCCCTACGCCAATGGGCCCCCACCCACACCCACAACGGCATCCTCATCGACCTCGAAAGCCACGGCCGCCACGAAGACACACTCGACTCCGGCCACGACCTCACCCGCACCATCGGCTGGTTCACCACCATGCACCCCGTCCGCATCAACCCCGGAACCCTCACCTGGACCGAAGTCACCACCGCCGGACCCCAGATCGGCACAGCACTCAAACACGTCAAAGAACAACTCCGCGCCATCCCCGACCACGGACTCGGCTACGGACTCCTACGCCACCTCAACCCCCACACCGCCCCCACCCTCGCCACCCACCCACACCCCCTCATCGGCTTCAACTACCTCGGCCGCTTCACCACCGACACCCGCGACGGCACCGCCCAACACTGGACCTCCGTCACACACACCGACACAGGCAACAGCATCGGCGAAG
>NZ_JBHVDD010000207.1:0-1276 GCF_042802995.1 Streptomyces sp. NPDC057438 | reverse complement strand
ACGCAGGAGCTGGCCGGTGACGTAGCCCTTGTGGCCGTGTTCGCGCATCGCCTGGTCCGCCTGGCCGGCCTGCTCGGCGAGATCGGCACCGGCCCGCCGTGCCCGGCGCAGGGCGCCCACCGCAAGGGTGGCCAGCAGCGCGGCTTCGACATCGTGCCCCATGGCATCGGTGACGGAGAGCTGGACCGTGTCCCTGCCGATCGCGTAGTCGAAGGTGTCACCCCCGACGTGGTCGGCCGGCTCCAGCGCCCCGGCCACCGCGAACTGCGCCGCCTCGCACGCCAGCGACGCCGGGAGCAGCCGGTGCTGGATCTCCGCGGCCAGACTCAGCGGCTTGGTCCGGCGGCCCCACTGGTACACGTCGGTGAAGGACCGGTTCGCGATGACGAGGTACGCCAGCGCGTGCGCGGTCTCGCCGATCTCCCTCATCGCCTCCGCGTCCGGCGCAGCGGGCAGGAACAGTTCGAGGAGTCCGATGGCGTCCCCGCGGTTGGTCACCGGAGCGACGATCCGCACCAGCGCGCCCTCGCCCTTGTCCTCCACGCCCGGCCGCTGGGTACAGATCACATCGTCGTACAGGGTGCCCCGCAGCATGATGCGCCGGGCGGGTTCATCGGTATCAACGCTGCCCGCCGCCCCCAGCCGCACGACCGAACTGCCGGTGAAGTCGGTGATCAGGAACGACACCGACACCGCCCCGAGGCGCTCCTGGAGCATGCGCGCGACCACGTCGAGCGACTCCACGGGCGCCGCGGCCTCCGCCGCCTCCAACGTCCCCGCCAACGTCATCGCCCTGCCCCGGCCACTTTCGCCCCTGGGAAGACCAGCGGCCCGCCCGCCGTTCGGCCTTCCTACGGTCACAGCGACTCCTCCATTGCTCGATGACGCTCAGGGACTTCTCCCAGAAAGACGCGGAAGACCAGTACCGAGCCCGGTACCCGAACAGCTCACATTGCACCACCGGGCACGACTTCTACCCGCAAACACTGTCAGGTGGCTGCGAGGAGGATGGCTGTGTAGTGCGCGGTGAAGGCGGCGATGGTCAGGGCGTGGAAGACCTCGTGGAAGCCGAACCAGGCCGGTGAGGGGTCGGGGCGCTTGAGTCCGTAGACGACGGCGCCCGCGGTGTAGAGCAGACCGCCGGCGACGACGAGGACGACGACCGCGGCGCCGCCGGTGCGCGCGAAGTCGGGCAGATTGAAGACGGCCACCCAGCCCAGCGCGATGTAACACGGGGTGTACAGCCACCGGGGAGCGCCGATCCACAGGACGCGGA
>NZ_JBHVDD010000206.1:0-1280 GCF_042802995.1 Streptomyces sp. NPDC057438 | reverse complement strand
GGGACTGCTGCACGGATGAGTGACACCTGACCTGGCTTGCTGAGAGGCGGCCTGGAAGGATGTTGCAGTGCCCAAGCCGTATCCGAAGGAGTTCCGCGAGGACGTCGTGCGGGTCGCGCGCAACCGCGAGCCCGGCGTCACGCTGGAACAGATCGCCGCCGACTTCGGCGTCCACCCGATCACTCTGTCGAAGTGGCTGCGCCGTGCGGACAGCGATGAGGGCGCCAGGCCCGCGACAGCGTCGGGTGAGTCGGCCGAGCTGCGCGAGGCCCGCAAGCGCATCCGCCTGCTGGAGCAGGAGAACGAGGTCCTGCGCCGGGCTGCAGCGTATCTGTCGCAGGCGAACCTGCCGGCAAAATGATGTACCCGCTCGTCCGCGAGCTGGCCGCGGCCGCTGCCCCTCACCGGGTGCCGGTGGCGGTGACGTGCCGGGTGCTCAATCTGGCCCGCCAGCCCTACTACCGGTGGCGGGCCTCTCCGGTCACCGATTCCGAGCTCGCCGAGGCATACCGGGCCGACGCTCTGTTCGACGCGCACCTCGACGATCCCGAGTTCGGTCACCGCTTCCTCCTCGACGAGGCCCGCGCGGCCGGTGAGGCGATGGCCGAGCGGACCGCCTGGCGGATCTGCCGGGACAACGGCTGGTGGAGTGCCTTCGGCAAACGTAGGGGCCGCGGGAAGAACGCCAAGTCCGGGCCGCCGGTCCATGACGACCTGGTGCGGCGCGACTTCACCGCGGACGGGCCGAACCGGCTGTGGCTCACGGACATCACCGAACACGCGACCAGCGAGGGCAAGCTGTATCTGTGTGCCGTCAAGGACGTGTACTCGGGCCGCATCGTGGGCTACTCCATCGACGCCCGGGTGGAGTCCCGCCTCGCCGTTGCTGCGCTGGAGTCTGCCGTCGCCCGCCGCGGCCAGGTGGCCGGTTGCGTGGTGCATTCGGACCGCGGCTCGCAGTTCCGATCACGGAAGGTTGCTGCCGTACTCACTCGGCACCGCCTGGTCGGCTCGATGGGCCGCGTCGGGGCCGCCGGCGACAACGCCGCCATGGAGAGCTTCTTCGCGCTGCTGCAGAAGAACGTCCTCGACCGCCGCACCTGGGCCACCCGCCAGGAGCTGCGGATAGCGATCGTCACCTGGATCGAGCGGACCTACCACCGGCGTCGGCGCCAGAGACGCCTGGGACGATTGACCCCCGTCGAATACGAGACCATCATGACCCCACCCGCAGCCCTGGCTGCATAAACCCCGCTGTCACCCGATCATGCAGCAGTCCC
>NZ_JBHVDD010000205.1:0-1316 GCF_042802995.1 Streptomyces sp. NPDC057438 | reverse complement strand
GGATGCGACGAGCCGACATCGAGGTGCCAAACCACCCCGTCGATATGGACTCTTGGGGGAGATAAGCCTGTTATCCCCGGGGTAGCTTTTATCCGTTGAGCGATGGCCCTTCCATGCGGAACCACCGGATCACTAAGCCCGACTTTCGTCCCTGCTCGACTTGTAGGTCTCGCAGTCAAGCTCCCTTGTGCCTTTACACTCTGCGAATGATTTCCAACCATTCTGAGGGAACCTTTGGGCGCCTCCGTTACCTTTTAGGAGGCGACCGCCCCAGTCAAACTGCCCACCTGACACTGTCTCCCCGCCCGATAAGGGCGGCGGGTTAGAAGGTCAATACAGCCAGGGTAGTATCCCACCGATGCCTCCACCGAAGCTGGCGCTCCGGTTTCCAAGGCTCCTACCTATCCTGTACAAGCTGTACCAACATTCAATATCAGGCTGCAGTAAAGCTCCACGGGGTCTTTCCGTCCTGTCGCGGGTAACCTGCATCTTCACAGGTACTATAATTTCACCGAGTCTCTCGTTGAGACAGTGCCCAGATCGTTGCGCCTTTCGTGCGGGTCGGAACTTACCCGACAAGGAATTTCGCTACCTTAGGACCGTTATAGTTACGGCCGCCGTTTACTGGGGCTTCAATTCGCAGCTTCGCTTACGCTAAGCGCTCCTCTTAACCTTCCAGCACCGGGCAGGCGTCAGCCCCTATACTTCGCCTTACGGCTTCGCAGAGACCTGTGTTTTTGCTAAACAGTCGCCTGGGCCTATTCACTGCGGCTCTCTCGGGCTTGCACCCTAACAGAGCACCCCTTCTCCCGAAGTTACGGGGTCATTTTGCCGAGTTCCTTAACGAGAGTTCTCTCGATCACCTTAGGATTCTCTCCTCGCCTACCTGTGTCGGTTTGCGGTACGGGCACCTCTCACCTCGCTAGAGGCTTTTCTTGGCAGTGTGGAATCAGGAACTTCGGTACTATAATTCCCTCGCCATCACAGCTCAGCCTTATGGGAAACGGATTTGCCTATTTCCCAGCCTAACTGCTTGGACGCGGATATCCAATACCGCGCTTACCCTATCCTCCTGCGTCCCCCCATTGCTCAAATGGTGAGGAGGTGGTACAGGAATATCAACCTGTTGTCCATCGCCTACGCCTTTCGGCCTCGGCTTAGGTCCCGACTAACCCTGAGCGGACGAGCCTTCCTCAGGAAACCTTAGGCATTCGGTGGACGGGATTCTCACCCGTCTTTCGCTACTCATACCGGCATTCTCACTTCTAAGCGCTCCACCAGTCCTTCCGATCTGACTTCAACGCACTTAGAACGCT
>NZ_JBHVDD010000204.1:0-1426 GCF_042802995.1 Streptomyces sp. NPDC057438 | reverse complement strand
CTGTTCGAAGAACAGTCCGCAGCTTCGGTGATACGTTTAGCCCCGGTACATTTTCGGCGCAGAGTCACTCGACCAGTGAGCTATTACGCACTCTTTAAATGGTGGCTGCTTCTAAGCCAACATCCTGGTTGTCTAAGCAACTCCACATCCTTTTCCACTTAACGTATACTTTGGGACCTTAGCTGGCGGTCTGGGCTGTTTCCCTTTCGACTACGGATCTTATCACTCGCAGTCTGACTCCCAAGGATAAGTCATCGGCATTCGGAGTTTGACTGAATTCGGTAACCCGGTAGGGGCCCCTAGTCCAATCAGTGCTCTACCTCCAAGACTCTTACCTTGAGGCTAGCCCTAAAGCTATTTCGGAGAGAACCAGCTATCTCCAGGTTCGATTGGCATTTCACCCCTACCCACACCTCATCCCCGCACTTTTCAACGTGCGTGGGTTCGGGCCTCCATTCAGTGTTACCTGAACTTCACCCTGGACATGGGTAGATCACCTGGTTTCGGGTCTACGACCACGTACTCATGCGCCCTATTCAGACTCGCTTTCGCTGCGGCTCCGCATCTTCTGCTTAACCTTGCACGGGATCGTAACTCGCCGGTTCATTCTACAAAAGGCACGCCATCACCCGTTAACGGGCTCTGACTACTTGTAGGCACACGGTTTCAGGATCTCTTTCACTCCCCTTCCGGGGTGCTTTTCACCTTTCCCTCACGGTACTGGTTCACTATCGGTCACTAGGGAGTATTTAGCCTTGGGAGATGGTCCTCCCGGATTCCGACGGAATTTCACGTGTTCCGCCGTACTCAGGATCCACTCAGGAGAGAACGAAGTTTTGACTACAGGGCTGTTACCTCCTATGGCGGGCCTTTCCAGACCTCTTCATCTACCTCGTTCCTTTGTAACTCCGTACAGAGTGTCCTACAACCCCAAGAGGCAAGCCTCTTGGTTTGGGCTGGTCCCGTTTCGCTCGCCGCTACTCAGGGAATCGCATTTGCTTTCTCTTCCTCCGGGTACTTAGATGTTTCAGTTCCCCGGGTCTGCCTTCTCATATCCTATGTATTCAGATATGGATACCACTCCATTACGAGTGGTGGGTTTCCCCATTCGGAAATCTCCGGATCAAAGCTTGCTTACAGCTCCCCGAAGCATATCGGTGTTCGTCCCGTCCTTCATCGGCTCCTAGTGCCAAGGCATCCACCGTGCGCCCTTTCTAACTTAACCGTTAAAAAGAATCACTATGTGATATCTTGTATTACTAATTGAATGTGATGTCTACTGTTATCTAGTTTTCAAAGAACACGTTGGTGGAGCCTAGCGGGATCGAACCGCTGACCTCCTGCGTGCAAAGCAGGCGCTCTCCCAGCTGAGCTAAGGCCCCGTATTGGGTAAAGATGGTGGGCCTGAGTGGACTCGAACCACCGA
>NZ_JBHVDD010000203.1:0-1469 GCF_042802995.1 Streptomyces sp. NPDC057438 | reverse complement strand
CGGTAGGCGCCTTGGAACTCGACGCGGACGTTGCGGTCTCGCCACGCGTCGGGCGCGAGGAATGTCTTGGTGTACTCGAAGTTCGCCGCAGACGGGAAGTACGCGCCTTTGCCCGAGCCTGCCGGGTCGCGCTCGGCCGAGATCAGTGCGTCATGCGGCAGCCTGACCAACTTTCCCGAGTCAGCGGATTGTCCGATCTGAGCGAAGATGCTCGTCTTCGGCTTGACCGTCCAGTCGTCGTTGAACAGCGTTGCGGGCATAGGTGTTCCTCCATTCCGCGGCGAACTCGCGGAGTCGTCTTCGGGTCAGATCTTCGGGACAGGGATGCCGACGGTGGTGGGCCGTCCGGGTCGAACCCCGAGGATCAGCAGTCCACCGACCACGGCGAACGCTGCGGCAACGATGTACACGCCGGTGTAGTCCCCGCCGAGAAGGGACAGAATCGCCGCGGCGAGGAACGGGCCCACGCCCTGTGCCAGCTGGTTGGCGAGGTTGAAGATTCCGAGGAAGCGTCCGTTCTGTCCCTGGTCGCTGGGCAGGGTGTCCAGTCCGATGGCCTGATCGATGGCTCCGAAGATGCCCACACCGAATACCGCGACCATCGACCCGATGTAGAACTGCGTGATGGAGGTGAGTGTCGCCGTGACGACCAGTCCGCCCGCGAGGAGGAGGCCTGCGATGACGATGAACGGCTTGCGACGCCGGATGCGGTCCGAGATCGCACCGCTGAGGATCGATCCGGTGATCGCGACGCCGATGCCGAGCAGTCCGCCCGTCGCAACGAGGCCCGCGAGCGCGCCCGGCTCGAGCGCGAGGCGATCACCGAGCAGATACACGGTGTAGAGGGACATGATCGACAGGGCGAGGAAGATGAAGAACCGGCTGATCCACACCCACGCGAAGTCCGGGTGGCGGCGAGGGTTGAAGTAGAACCCCTGTGCGAGCTGACGGAAGTTGATCTTCGAGCTGTCTGCCGGCGCAGGATCGTCCTTCATCACGACGATGAACGCGAAGCCGAGGATGAAGGCGATCGCGGAGGGCGCTGCGAACATGGCCAGCGGCATGGCGCTGAATGCCCCTGCGATGGCGACACCGACCACCGGGGCGATCTGCGTCACGGCTCCCGTGAAACCCGCGACCTTGCCGCGCTGCTGCTCGGGCAGCTTGTCACCGAGGTGCGTGACGAACATGCCGCCCGCTGCCGTATAGCCGATGAAGGCGAGTGTCCACGCGGCGATCAGCAGGCCGATGTTCTCCGACAACCCGACGAGGACCGAGCCGAGGAGGCCCATGAGCATTCCCGCCAGCATCCACGTCCGGCGCCGCCCGAAACGAAGCCGGGTCTTGTCACTGAGGACGCCGACCAAGGGCCCGGTGACGAGCACGATCAGTGAGGGCACACCGACCGCGATCGCAATCGCCGTGTCCTTGATGTCGGGTGCGATCTGTTCGATTCGGATCGCCAGCGA
>NZ_JBHVDD010000202.1:0-1618 GCF_042802995.1 Streptomyces sp. NPDC057438 | reverse complement strand
ACCTGGTGACGGAGCCCCGTCCGACGCCTTCTCCACGCGGTCCGCAACTCCCCCGGGCGGGGCCGGTCTTCCGGCCCCGCCCGGGGCGTTCGTGCGGGCGGCGTGCACACGCGTACACGTCCTGAGGCGGACGGGCCGCCGGCCCGAACGAGTGGCCGGCCGGACGGACGCGGACGCACGTGGGCCCCGGCCCGATGAGGCCGGGGCCCACGTGCGGCACGCCGGAGGCTGCCGGGCGGAGCGCGTCAGGAACGGGCGCGCAGGGCTGTGGAGCGTGTCAGGAACCGTCGCGTACGGCCGCGGAGCGCGTCCGCAGAACGAAGACGAAGGCGACCACCGCTCCCAGCGCGGGCGGCACCGCGGACAGCAGCAGGATCTCTCGGCCCGGGACGTCCAGGGCGAGGAGCCCTCCGCCGACGGCCGGGCCGACGATGGAGCCGGTGCGGCCGAGCGCGGCGGCGTAGGCGACACCGGTCGTGAGGGTCGCGGTGGGATACAGGGTCACCGCGAGGGCCGTCTGACCGAGCACGCCCGCGACGATGCCCGCACCGGCCGCGGCCAGCATCACCAGCAGCGCCGCGCGGCCGGTGTCCGCCCACGCCGTCGCGAGGAGGAACACGACGGCCGCCAGCGCCATCACGGTCAGGGCGCGCGGCGTACCGATCCGTGCGCACAGGGGAACCATCACCAGTCCGCCGAGGACCCCGCCCAAGGCGATCATCGACGTGCCCACCGGCGCCTGCTCGGGAGTGAAGCCGTATCCCCGGGCGAGCAGGGTCGGCAGCCAGGTGAGGAGGCCGTAGTTCGTCGTGTACATCAGGAGGGCGAAGCACCACAGCAGTACCGTCCGCACGGCGGTGCCCCGCTCGAACAGCCGGCGTACGGAGGGGTCCGCCGCCTCCGCGCGCGGTACGGAGGAGTCGGGGGTGCCGGGCAGGCCCCGCACCAGCACCGGCACCATCAGCGCCGGCAGCAGGGCGCCGGCCCAGAAGACGGACGTCCATCCGAACGCGGTGATCAGGGGTGTGCTGACGAGACCTCCGGCGACGGCGCCGACGGCGATCGCCAGGACGACCCCGACGCTGGCGGACTCCCGCCGTGCGGGGGGCACGTGGTCCGCGGTGAGGGAGACGCACGCGGGCAGCACGACGCCGAGACCGAGCGCGGTCACCAGGCGCGCGACGCCGAGCGTCGTCACCGAGTCCACGGGCACGGTCAGTGCCGACCCCGCTGCGAACACCAGGGTTCCGGTGACGATCAGGGGTTTGCGCCCGAAGCGCGCGGCGGCCCGCGAGGAGCACAGGTATCCGATCACCACGCCGAGGTTGGTGGCGACGAGCGCCGGAGTGAACGCCGATTCGTCCAGGTTCCACTCCCGCGCCAGCGTCGGCACGACGAAGCCGAGCGACGCGGTGTCGAATCCGTCGAGGAAGATGGTCAGGAAGGCGAGGACGACGACCCGCCGACTGCTCGTCCCGGCACCCCCCTCGGTCGTCGCGTCCGCCGGACGCTCATGAGTTGTGGTCATCTGCTTTCACCTTGGGTTCACGGGCGCGGGCCCGCGCCCTGGTGTGCGGGGTGTGCGGTCGGAAGGGGGCGGACGACCGCCGCCGGAACC
>NZ_JBHVDD010000201.1:0-1652 GCF_042802995.1 Streptomyces sp. NPDC057438 | reverse complement strand
GTGCGGACCGATACCTCCAGGCGTTCGGCGAGCTCGACGTGGGAGATCCGCTCGCGGGTCTGGAGGAGCAGCAGGATGGACAGCAGTCGGTCGGCTTTCACGAAAGTGAGCGTAAATCCTGACGGACGATGTCACGTATGGCGCGGAATGCTGTCTGTCGTCCCGAAGATCGCGCAAGCGAGACGCTTCCGAGGAGCAGAGCCCCATGCCTTACGCCTTCGATCCCGAGCTGGCCCCTGTTGTCCCGATGATCAACGATCTGCCGTTCACCGACATCGCCGCCGCTCGCGCGGCCGAGAAGGAGATGACGGCGCACCTGCCCGTGTACGAGCCGGCCCGGCCGGTCGACGTCCGCGACACTCTCGTCCCGGGGCCTGAGGGCGCACCGCAGGTCCCGGTCCGGATCTACACCCCGGCCGGCGCCGAGGCGGCGGACAGTTGCATGCCCGGCCTGGTGCACATGCACGGCGGCGGCTATGTGCTCGGCAGTCCGGACTTCTGCCACTCCGACCTGCTGCGGATCGCGGACCAGGTGGGCGCTGTAGTGGTCTCGGTTGACTACCGGCTCGCGCCCGAGCATCCCTTCCCGGCCGGACTGGAGGATTCCTACACCGCGCTGGTGTGGACGGCCGGGCACGCTGCGGAGCTGGGCATCGACCCGGCACGGCTGGCCGTCGGCGGTGACAGCGCGGGCGGCGGGCTCGCCACGGCCGTGGCCCTGCTGGCCCGGGACCGCGGTGGCCCGGCGATCTGCATGCAGTACCTGGGCATTCCGATGCTGGACGACCGGCTGGAGACACCGTCGATGCGGGCCTTCACCGACACCCCGGTGTGGAACCGCCCCATCGCCGAGATCTGCTGGAGTCACTACCTGGGCGGCGAGGGCCGCCGCGGCGGCCCCGACGTCCCCGCCTATGCGGCCCCGGCCCGTGCCGGGGACCTCTCCGGGCTGCCGCCGGCGTTCGTCTACGTCTGTGAGTTCGACCCCCTGCGGGACGAAGGGATGGCCTACGCGCAACGGTTGGTACAGGCGGGGGTCACCACCGAGTTCCACCTCTACCCGGGGACGTTCCACGGCTCCGTGGGGCTGAGGAATGCAGCCATCAGCCGGGAGATGCTCTCGCATGTGACAGACGGGCTGCGGCGCGGCCTGCGCGTGCGCCCGGTGCGGTAGCGCCACCGCCGCGGCAGAGCGGGCATGGACGCGCGTCGACGGGGTGGCGGGACTCAGAACCCTGGCGGGTGCCGGAGAAAGCTCAGCCGCTGGGGCCCGGCTGCATCCTCCTGCCCGGTCGGCTGTCAACGGTGCCGAGGCCAGGGAACTGCTGAGCGGACCCCTATCCGACTCTGCAGCGAATTCTCATCGAAACGGTGCGTCAATCCGACATCTGGATGCGCCGAGTGGCCCGGAGTCAAGACCAACTCCGCTTTGAGACTGCACAGCCCAGAAGGACTGTCCGAGGAGTCGACGAGCGCGATCGCGTCCCGCTTGAACTCTTCGGTGTACCGCTTCGTGTACTTGCTTCCCACCTGGTGCTACTCCCTCTGGAACATCAGGTCCCAGTCTCCAGGTGTCCACGATCAAGGGGAAGGTTCAAGGTGCGTCTTGACGGTGGACAGCGACACCACCAGTTGGTCGCAGATCTCCTGGT
>NZ_JBHVDD010000200.1:0-1668 GCF_042802995.1 Streptomyces sp. NPDC057438 | reverse complement strand
CCTGCTCCATGGCCTCGACCACGTCGCGGCTCTGGTAGCAGATGGCTTCCAGTGTGGCCCGGGCGATGTGCGCATTGGTGTTGTAGCGGGCGAGGCCGACCATCGCGCCGCGGGCGTCGGAGCGCCAGTACGGGGCGAACAGGCCGGAGAAGGCCGGGACGAAGTACATGCCACCGTTGTCGTCAACTGAGCGGGCCAGTTGTTCACTCTCCGCAGCGCTCCCGATCACCTTGAGCTGGTCACGCAGCCATTGCACGGCAGCGCCGGTGACGGCGATGGATCCCTCCAGCGCGTAGACGGCTGGGCTGCCGGCGAACTGGTAGGCCACTGTGGTCAGAAGACCGTGCTGCGAACGCACCAGTTCCGTGCCGGTGTTGAGGACCAGGAAGTTGCCGGTGCCGTAGGTGTTCTTGGCTTCACCGGGGGAGAAGCAGACCTGACCGACGGTCGCCGCGTGCTGGTCGCCGAGGACGCCGGCGATCGGGACAGCGGCGTTCAACGGCCGGGACGTGCGGGCCTGGCCGAAGGCCTCAGGATCGGACGAGGGGTGGATGGCCGGCAGCATCTCGCGCGGGATGTCGAAGATTGCCAGGAGTTCGTCGTCCCAGTCCAGGGTTTCCAGGTTCATCAGCATGGTGCGGCTGGCGTTGGTGACGTCGGTGGCGTGCACTCCGCCGTTGGGGCCGCCGGTGAGGTTCCACAGCACCCAGGCGTCCGTGTTGCCGAAGAGAGCGCGGCCCGCTTCGGCGGCCTCGCGTAGTCCGTCCACGTTCTCCAGCAGCCACTTGATCTTGCCTGCGGAGAAGTACGTGGCAGGTGGCAGGCCTGCCTTGTGCCGGATGGTCTCGCCATGGCCGTCGCGTTCGAGGGCTGCGGCGATACTGTCGGTGCGGGTGTCCTGCCAGACGATGGCGTTGTAGTAGGGGCGGCCGGTGCGGGGGTCCCAGACCACGGTCGTCTCGCGCTGGTTGGTGATGCCGATCGCTGTGAGGTCGGCGGCGGACAGCCCTCCGCTTCGCAGGGCGTTCTGGATCACCGTGTTGGTGCGCTCCCAGATCTCCACCGGGTCGTGCTCGACCCAACCGGACTGTGGCAGGATCTGATGGTGCTCGAGTTGGTGCTTGGCCACCTCGTTGCCTGCGTGATCGAAGATCATGAAGCGCGTGCTGGTGGTCCCCTGGTCCACCGCGCCGACGAATTCGGGCATCGTTGTCGCCTCTTCCCATGGTCTGTGTGATTGAGCGGCGGACGCAATCAGGCGTGGCGCGCGCAGGTCTGGTGGATGGCCGTCCGGAAGCCGGAGCGGGGGGCGGTGCGTCGGCGTGTTCCTACGGCATGTGCCGCCGCTGCCGGGCGCCGGACGGACCTGCTGCCGTGTTCAGGGCTGTTCGGTGGCGGGACCTTCTTCAGCCTCCCCCCTCCGGGCCTTGATCAGCGGAGTAATGAGGAGGTCGTACACGCCTACACCGACGACTCCGCCGATGAGCGGTCCGACGATCGGGATCCACCAGTAGCCGCTGAACCACTCGAACGTACCGGGGAGGGCGATAGAGCCCCAGCCTTCGAAGTAGGTGAACAATCGAGGGCCGAAGTCTCGTGCGGGGTTGATCGCGTAGCCGGCGTTGGTACCGAAGGTCAAGCCGATCGCGACGACCACCAGTCCGATGA
>NZ_JBHVDD010000199.1:0-1757 GCF_042802995.1 Streptomyces sp. NPDC057438 | reverse complement strand
CCCCGACACTGCCCACCATCAGCCCAACATGCCGAAAAGGAACGTCAGTTGCACCGATGAGCCGTCATGAAGTGCCGAGGCTAAACGATCACTCAACGCCACGATCCAATACTGGGCCGGGTCAACGCGCTCGGTGACTCGCCGGCCTGGGCCGGTATCCCTCTCGGCGGGCTGCTCGCCGGGTCGGCGGTGACCGCTGTCGGACTCGTGCCGGTGTTGCTCACCTGCGGCGCCGCGTACTTCCTCACCACGAATCTGGCTGGACTGCGGCCGGAACGGCGCGAGATGGACCGTAGGCGTGGGCGGCGCGTCGTGAAGCCGCATTCCAAAACCGCATTGGCACTTCCTCGGGCGCGACAGTGAGACGTAGTGCCGGGAAGCGGCGAAGCAGTGCGGGCAGGGCGATGCGCATTTCGGCGCGGGCCAGTCGCTGCCCGAGGCACCGGTGGAGGCCGTGACCGAACGCGAGGTGTCCGGCCGTGGAGCGGGTGAGGTCAAGCGCGTCCGGGTCGGCGAAATGGTCAGCGTCCCGGTTCGCCGCGGACAGTGCGACGGTGACGGACTCACCAACCTTGATCGGGCAGCCGTGGAGCTCGATGTCCTGGAGCGCGACGCGGACCACGTGATGGATGATCGTGAGGTAACGCAGCAGCTCCTCGACCACTGCAGGGGCGTCTTCCTCCTTGTCGCGGACCTCGGCTAACTGTGCGGAGTTGGCCAGCAGAGCGAAAGTGCCCAGCGCAAGCATGTGCGCCGTCGTCTCATGCCCGGCGATCAGGAGCAGGAGCGCCAGTCCGGCCCTCTCGTCCGCAGTAAGTCCCTCGTGCGCAGCGAGCCCGCTGAGCACGTCTTCCTCTGGCCAGGAACGCTTGTGGCGCAGTAGGTCCCGTAGATATGCCATGAGCTCGTTGACCGCCTCTTGCCGGCGTTCCGGTGTGAGGTCGACGTTCAAGAGCGTGGCGGCGTTCCGCTGGAACTCCTGCCTGTCGGAGTAGGGCACCCCGAGCCTTCGCCGATCACTTGTGACGGGATCGGCAGCGCGAATGCCTTGAACAGGTCGGCCGGGCCTCCGGCGAGCTCCATCGCGTTCAACTGGTCATGGACGATCGCTTCGATCTCCGGTTCGAGGAGCTTTATCCGGCGCACCGTGAAGTCAACGGTGAGCAACCGCCGATAGTGGTCGTGCTCGGGCGGGTCCATGTGGAGGAAGAACCCCGGCGGCACGGGCACGCTTGCCGGCTGGGCGATCGGTGAGCGCATGTGGTCTGGGAGGACGCTGAACCGGGGATCTGCCAGGATCGCCCGCGCTGCGGCCAAGCCGGTCACCAACCATCCCTGACCACCGTCGACGTAGGTCATCCGATGGATTGGGCCGAGCCCCTGCCGGCGGCGCAGTTCCTCTGGCGGATCGAACGGGTTCTGGCGGGCCGTGGGCATGACTCCTGCCGGGGACGTGCTCTCCATCGGCCGCTCCTCGGTCGGTACGGACCTCCCCATAAAGCAGCACTCGATGCAAAAGGTCAATAAATGCAAAATTACATCGCATGCGGTAAGGTGCTGTCGTGACCAGCGACCCAGGGCTGCGCCAGCGGAAGAAGATGCGCACGAGGCAAGCGCTCATCGAAGGCGCTCTGCGATTGTTCGCCGAGAAGGGTTACGACCAGACAACCGTGGCGGAGATCGCGGCCACCGCAGACATCGCGACACGGACCTTCTTCAGCTACTTCGACAGCAAGGACGACATTGTCTTCTTCGAC
>NZ_JBHVDD010000198.1:0-1915 GCF_042802995.1 Streptomyces sp. NPDC057438 | reverse complement strand
GGCGCCTCCGCCACGGCGGATTCGGCGATGGCCGGTCGAGCTAGACGGGATAGGCGTGCGTCTGCGTCGCCTTCACCGCCGCCCAGACCTCCGCGCCCGGGTGGAGGCCGAGCTCGGCGGCGGCGACCGTGGTGAGGTCGGCGGCCAGAGGCAGTTCACCCGTCAGATCGGCGCGGATCTGGTCGCCGTGGGTCTCCAGGCCCGCGACCGCGCAGCGCCAGAGGTTGCGGGCGCTGACGCCGGTGGGGCGGTCCCGGTAGAGGGTGACCGCGCTCGGCGGGAACGCCACGAACACCGGGCCGGACAGCACCTCCGTCGTGGTGATGGAGGGACCGGTGCCGAGGCGCACGGTGTGGCCGTCGGCCTCGCCCCGGTAGAGATTGAGTCCGACCAACTGGGCGATGTAGTCCGTGCGGGGGTGGCGGGCGATGTGGGAGGGGGTGCCCTCCTGGACGACCCGGCCGTCCTCGACGACGACCAGCCGGTCGGCCAGCACCATCGCGTCGAGCGGGTCGTGTGTGACCAGAACGGCGACAGCCTCGAACTCGGCGAGATGCAGACGGAGTTGGGAGCGGACCTCCAAGCGGGTGCGTGCGTCCAGTGCGGCCAGTGGCTCGTCCAGCAGGAGCAGGCGGGGGCGGGTGGCCAGGGCGCGGGCCAGGGCGACACGCTGGGCTTGGCCGCCGGACAGTCCGCGCGGCTTGGCGCCCGCGTGGTCGGCGAGTCCCAGACGGTCCAGCCATGTGGAGGCGGCGGCCCGGGCCGCCGCCTTGGTGGCGCCCTGGCAGCGCGGCCCGAAGGCCACGTTGTCGAGCGCGGTCAGGTGCGGAAAGAGCAGGTAGTCCTGGAAGACGACGCCGACCGGGCGGGCCTCCGGCGGTGTACGCTCCAGCGCCGTGCCGTCGAGCCGCAGACGGCCGTCGCCGGTCAGCGGGGTGAGGCCCGCGAGGGCACGCAGGGCGGTGGTCTTCCCGGCGCCGTTCGGGCCCAGCAGGGCGACGACCTCACCGGGCGCGACACTCAGCGCGACGTCGAGGCGGAAGGCACCGCGCTCGACGACGAGACGGGCGTCCAGACCCTCCTCGCGATCGTCGGCCCGATGACCGTGGGCGTCGGTGTCGGCGGTGGCGTCCGTGCGACGGGGTGGCTCGGTCATCCCGCCGACATCCAGCGGTCGCGCAGACCGGCCAGCACCGCGACGGACACGGCGAGCAGGACCAGGCTGAGGGCGATGGCGGCCTCCGGGTCGCTCTGCAGGGCCAGGTACACGGCCAGGGGCATGGTCTGGGTACGGCCGGGGAAGTTGCCCGCGAAGGTGATCGTCGCGCCGAACTCGCCCAGTGCACGCGCCCAGGCCAGTACGGCGCCCGCAGCGATGCCCGGCGCGATCAGCGGGAGTGTGACCCGGCGGAAGGCCGTGAAGCGGGAGGCGCCGAGCGTGGCGGCCGCCTCCTCGAAGCGCGGATCGGCGGCCCGCAGCGTGCCCTCGACGCTGATGACGAGGAACGGCATGGCGACGAACGCCTCCGCGACCACGACCCCCGCCGTGGTGAACGGCAGCGTGATCCCGAACCAGGCGTCCAGCGACCTCCCGACGATGCCGTTGCGGCCGAGCGCCATCAGCAGCGCCACACCGCCGACCACCGGGGGCAGGACGAGCGGGAGCGTGACGAGCGCCCGGACGATGCCGCGGCCGGGGAACTCGACGCGGGCCAGCAGCCAGGCCAGCGGCACACCGATGACCAGGCTCACCGCGGTGGCGGCCGTGGCACAGACCAGGGACAGCCGCAGCGCCTGCCACACCTCGGCGCTGGTCAGCAGCTCGGGCAGGCTGCGCCACGGGGCCCGTACCAGCAGGGCGACCAGCGGCACGATCAGGAACGCCAGGCCGAGCAGCGCGGGCACCAGCAGCGGC
>NZ_JBHVDD010000197.1:0-1938 GCF_042802995.1 Streptomyces sp. NPDC057438 | reverse complement strand
CCCCTGAAAAGCACGGGGCGCAGCCCCTGCTTTTCAGGGGCGCGGGGAACTGCGCGAGAAGCCCCCACCCACCCGCAGCCGAAGACCATCCCGAGGGCGGGGTCGAAGGGGCGCAGCCCCTGATGGGGGCACCTCCCGCTCGAGCGACGCCGAGAGTGAGGGAGGGACGGGTAGGGGCGGGGGGGCGAGCACAATCGAACCGACGGCACAGCAGAAGACCGACGGCAGACAGAAGAACGAGAGGTTGACCCCCGTGCACGACGACCTGATCGCCCGCGCCAAGGCGTGGCTGGCCGAGGACCCCGACCCGGAGACCCGGGACGAGCTCGGCGCGCTGATCGACGCGGCGGACACGGCGGAGCTGACCGCCCGTTTCTCCGGCACCCTCCAGTTCGGCACGGCCGGCCTGCGCGGCGAAATCGGCGCCGGCCCCATGCGGATGAACCGCTCGGTCGTCATCCGCGCCGCGGCAGGCCTCGCCGCGTACCTGAACAAGCAGGGCTGCGGCGGCGGCCTCGTCGTCATCGGCTACGACGCCCGCCACAAGTCCGCCGACTTCGCCCGCGACACCGCCGCCGTGATGACCGGCGCGGGCCTGCGCGCGGCCGTCCTCCCCCGCCCCCTGCCCACGCCCGTCCTGGCCTTCGCCATAAGGCACCTGGGCGCGGTCGCGGGCGTGGAGGTCACGGCCAGCCACAACCCGCCCCGGGACAACGGCTACAAGGTCTACCTGGGCGACGGCTCCCAGATCGTGCCCCCGGCCGACGCCGGGATCGCGGCCGAGATCGACGCCGTACGCTCCCTCGACGACGTCCCCCGCCCCGACACCGGCTGGGACATCCTCGACGACAGCGTCCTGGAGGCCTATCTGGCCCGTACGGACGCGGTCCTCTCGCCCGGCTCGCCCCGCACCGCCCGCACGGTCTACACGGCCATGCACGGTGTCGGCCGGGACACCCTGCTGGCGGCGTTCGCCCGCGCGGGCTTCCCGGAGCCCGTCCTCGTCGCCGAGCAGGCGGACCCGGACCCGGAGTTCCCGACGGTCGCCTTCCCCAACCCGGAGGAGCCCGGCGCGATGGACCTCGCGTTCGCGAAGGCCCGGGAGACGGAACCCGATCTGATCGTCGCCAACGACCCGGACGCCGACCGCTGCGCCGCGGCCGTCCGGGACGGCGCCGACTGGCGGATGCTGCGCGGCGACGAGGTGGGCGCGCTCCTCGCCGCCCACCTGGTCGCGCGCGGGGTGCGGGGCACGTTCGCCGAGTCGATCGTCTCCTCCTCGCTCCTCGGCCGGATCGCCGAGAAGGCGGGCCTCCCCTACGAGGAGACCCTCACCGGCTTCAAGTGGATCGCCCGCGTCGACGGCCTGCGCTACGGCTACGAGGAGGCCCTCGGCTACTGCGTCGACCCGGAGGGCGTCCGGGACAAGGACGGCATCACGGCGGCCCTCCTCATCACGGAACTCGCCTCGCGGCTCAAGGAGGAGGGCCGCACCCTCCTGGACCTGCTGGACGACATCGCCGTGGAGCACGGCCTGCACGCCACCGACCAGCTCTCGGTCCGCGTCGAGGACCTGTCGGTCATCGCCCGCGCCATGGAGCGGCTGCGGGAGCGGCCGCCGACCTCCCTCGCGGGCCTCGCCATCACCAGGGCCGAGGACCTCACCCGGGGCACGGACCGGCTCCCGCCCACGGACGGCCTGCGCTACACCCTCGACGGCGCCCGCGTGATCGTCCGCCCGAGCGGCACCGAGCCCAAGCTCAAGTGCTACCTGGAGGTCGTGGTGCCGGTGGCCGACCACGCCGGCCTCCCCGCGGCCCGCGCGAAGGCGACCGACCTGCTGGCCGGGATCAAGAGGGACCTGTCGGCGGCGGCGGGCATCTGACCGACCCGCCCGGACGCACGGGGGCCCCGGCGGATCACCGGCCGGGGCCCCCG
>NZ_JBHVDD010000196.1:0-1995 GCF_042802995.1 Streptomyces sp. NPDC057438 | reverse complement strand
CGCTGCTGTCCGCCAGGCACTCGACGCCTTCGAAGCCCCCCGCAAGCCGCACACCGCCCGGCAGTCCCAGCACGCCTATGTCCTCGGGCAGGTCTTCCATCACGCGCCGCGCGCTCTGCAACCGATCCGGGACGCGATCCTGGACCGCACCCCACTGATGCAGAAGGTGGTCGGTGACTCCACCCCCAGCTCGATCCTCAGTCAGCTCGGTGAGATCGACCGGGCCGAAGCCCGCTTCACCGCACTTCTCGGCCTCGGCGAGGCCCACGGCACCACTCCGTGACCTCGTGGCTGAGCCCGCGCCCGGCGGGGCGGGGCAGGCGCGGGCCCAGAACAGCAGCCGCCCGACGCACGCCCGGTGCAGAGGGTCTAGCGTTCATCGGGAAGTCGGGAGCAACCTCTCCTACGCTCCGCGACCGTCGGTCAACGCATCACTGGGGACCCGCTCGGAGGTGGCCGAGCGCGGACGGGTGTTTCACCGCCGAGGAACCGGCCCGGGAATGGGATTACCACCACGGCTATGACACACCCGCGCCTTCCTGGGACGTCGCAGGGACATCCGCGCCCCGCTCTGCATGAACGACCGCCTCGCCTTCGGCACGTACCAGGGTGCTGCCGACCTCGGCCTCTCCATCCCGCAGGACGTCTCGGTGGTGTCCTTCGGCGGTGCCTTCGCCATGGGCGGCGAGGAGGAGCGAGCCGCAAGGAGTGGCCGCGAGGCCGGCGAACCGGCGGGGTACGCCGAGCATGCCGTGAGGAGTGAACAAGGCGGGTTCTGCACGCGGCACGACGCCCGGAGGCGGCCCGAGCGGAAGATCCTCGGCATCGACGCGGCTCGCCCCCGTGGTGAGGGAGATCACCCGGATTCGGCGGTGGTCGGTCTCCACGACGAACAGCTCGTCCCCTGAGGCCGCCAGGCCCTGTGGTGCCCCGAGTCCGTCCGCGACGGTGACCGTCTTCCCGTCATCGATCCGCAGCACCGTCCCGCGCCGGTCGTCGCTGACGTACGCCCGCCCCTCATCGTCGAAGGTCACGTCCACGGGATGGTCGATGCCTTCGACGAGCGCGGTGATGGTGCCGCCCGGCCCGACGGCCACGATCCGTCCCGCCCCGGTCTCGGCGACCACGAGTGACCCGTCCGGCCCCACCGCTATCCCGCCGGGCTCATCAAGGCCGGTTGCTCGCAGGCGAGTTGTGTTCCGCTCGGGGTCATAGGTGTGGACGTCACCGTACTGCGAGGTGCAGTGCACCAGGCCGTCGGCGGCGGCCACGCCGTGGACTGCGGGCGGCAGCAGGGTGAGCGAAGTGACGCCCCCGCCCGCATCGCCGGCCCGGACGACGGTGGCCGACTCACCTTCGTGCGTGGCCGCCGGGGTGGCCAGACGGTAGTGGTCGGCCACGTACACCGTGCCGCCGGGGGCGACGGTCACGCCGTACGGACCGTCGAGCCCTCGCGGTACGATCTCGCGGGTGCGACCGTCGGGGTGCAACTCCGTGATGCCACCGCCGGCGTAGCTGGAGACGAACATGCGGTTCTCGGCGTCGAAGGCGGCATTGTCCAAGCCCACCAGGCCACTTACGACGAGGGACCGGGATCCGCTGCCGTGCAGATCGATGCGCGTCACGATGCCTTCGACTCCACGCGACAGGACATGCAGGACACCGCCCTGATCGAAGCGGACGGCAACCGGTTCGTGCACGTCATGCGCAACCACCTCCGGCTCCCCGCCGTCCGGTGGGATACGCCAGACCTGGCCGGTGACCATGTGCGGGTAGTACAAGCAACCGTCCGGGCCTCGCTGCATGGCGTTGCCCAAGGCCAGACCGTCGGTCAGCACCACAGGGTCGCCGCCGTCCGGGAACAGCTCCAGCAAGCGGCCGTCGAATTTCATTTCGTTGACGAAGAGCCGGTCCCCGATACAGGTGATGCCGTTCGGTACCTGCACCTGGTCGGAGACCAGCGTGTACGTTCCGTCAGGGCTGCGGCGCCATACG
>NZ_JBHVDD010000195.1:0-1998 GCF_042802995.1 Streptomyces sp. NPDC057438 | reverse complement strand
GTCTTCAAGCAGACGTACGGCATCGCGCCGAGCCGTGTCGTGGCGCTGGCGCGCCGCGCTTCGGCCGGCTGACCCCGAACCCGCGGCGTGCCCTACCCGGCAGCCCTCGACGGCGGCTGGGCTCCTGGCACGACCGGAGCGCAGACGCATGGGGGCGGTCGGTGGACATGCCGGTCCAGGGACACGACACCCGCCAGACCCGGTGGTTCGACGGCGAACAGGACCCCGCACCCATCCGGCAGATCGCCTTCGCCGAGCGGACGGATCCGCCTGTTTCCGGAGCGGCCACGGTGACCGTGCCGCTCTCGTCCGGTGCCGCGTCGACCCGGCGGAAGCACGGGTCGGTGGCGCATGGTCGTGGGCGCTGTACGGGCGCCAGGCATGCGGCGGGCGGTGCGCGGCACGGTGGACGTACGGCAGCACCGCCGCCCCCGTCCGCCGAGGTCACCGACCGTGTCACCCGTGCGAAGGTCACGGTGGCTCGTTGTCCAGTTGCTCGAGGATGAGGTTGGAGAGCCGTGCGAGGGTGGCGAGCTCATCCGGGCTGAGGGCGTCGATGACCAGGCGGCGGACCGTGGCCACATGGTGGGGTGCGGCGGCCTCGATGGATTTGCGGCCCGCCGGTGTGGTGGCGACAAAGGCTCCGCGTCCGTCCTCGGCGCATTCTTCCCGGGCCACCAGGCCGCGTTTGATCATCCTGGCGATCTGATGGGACAGGCGGCTCTGTTCCCATTCGATGGTGCTGGCGAGGTCCTGGAATCGTTGCCGGCCGTCGGGGGTGTCGGTGAGGGCTACGAGGATCTGGAAGTCGGCGCCGGACAGTTTGTGCGCCTTCAGGTCACGCTCCAGCGTGCCCCAGAGCTTCTGGTGCAGGCGGATGAAGGCCCGCCAGGCGTGCTGCTCGGTGGGGCTCAACCATGCAGGTGTGTTGTTCATGCACAACGACTTTACCTGGAAGCTTGACACGTCATATACCTCCGCCTAGCGTACATGACACATCATCTGACGCGTCATGCATCCTCGGGCGCCGAGTTAGATGATGTGACATGCAATGGGGGGCCTCACCCCTGCCCCAACAAGAAGGAGAAGACCGTGGCGGAGAAGAAAGTGATCGCGGTGGTCGGCGCGACCGGTTCCCAGGGCGGCGGGCTGGCCAGGGCGATCCTGGCCGACGCCGGCGGCGGGTTCGCGGTACGTGCGCTGACCCGCAACCCCGACTCGGACACCGCACGCGAACTCGCGGCCCTGGGCGCCGAGGTGGTGAAGGCCGACCTCGGCGACCAGCGGAGCCTCACGGAGGCGTTCGACGGGGCGCACGGGGCGTTCCTGGTGACCAACTTCTGGGCGGACATGTCGCCCGAGCGGGAGAAGCAGGAGGCGGCAACCATGGCCCGGGCCGCCAAGGCCGCGGGCGTGGCCCATGTGATCTGGTCGACGCTGGAGGACACCCGCGACTACATCCCGCTCGACGACGAGCGCATGCCGACGCTGATGGGCAGCTACAAGGTGCCGCACTTCGATGCCAAGGCCGAGGCCAACCGGTTCTTCACCGACGCCGGGGTGCCGACCACCTTCCTGCAGACCACTTTCTACTGGGAGAACCTGCTCGGTCCGATGGCGCCGCGACGGGGAGACGACGGACGGCTCGTGCTGGCCATGCCGATGGCCGACAGCCTGCTCGCCGGCATCGCCGTCGAAGACATCGGCAGGACCGCCTACGGCATCTTCCGCCGCGGCGGTGACCTCGTGGGCCGCACCGTGTCCATCGCGGGCGAGCACCTGACCGGCAAGCAGATGGCCGAGCAGCTCAGCGAGGCCCTGGGTGAAGACGTGGCGTACGTGCCGGTGCCCTTCGACGTGATGCGGGCGCAGCCGTTCCCCGCCGCGGCCGAGTCGGGCAACATGTTCCAGTTCTACGCGGAAGTGCCCCAGTTCAACGCGGTCCGCGACCTCGACGTCGTGCGCGACCTGAACCCGCAACTGCAGACGTTCCAGCAG
>NZ_JBHVDD010000194.1:0-2038 GCF_042802995.1 Streptomyces sp. NPDC057438 | reverse complement strand
CGGCCTCACCTTCCGCGACCCCGCCGGCACCGCCGCCTTACTGCTGCCCACCGGCCGGGCCACCCAGGACCTGCGGGTCGGCGACGCGGAGCCGGTACGCGTGAGCATGGTGACGGCGGGAGCGCCGGTCGTCCTCGTCGAAGCCGGTAGTGCCGGACGTACGGGCGCCGAGTCACTGGAGCGGATCAGCGCGGACGTCTCGTGGCTGCGGACCGTCCGTCACACCGCCGCGCCCCTGATGGGGCTGGTCCGGCCGGGCGAGGAACCGGGTGACGCGGTGCCCAAGGCCGGCTTCGTCGGCCCGCCGGTCCCGTACGTCACCACCCTCGGTGAACCGGTCGCCGCCGAGGACTACGACGTGTCGGTGCGCATGCTCAGCATGAACGCCCCGCACCCCGCGATCGGCCTGACCTCCGCCGTCGCCGTCGCGGCGGCCGGACTGGTGCAGGGCTCGGTGGTCTCCCGGATCACGGGCGGTACGACCGACGAATGGCTGCGGCTGGGCACGCCCGCCGGTGTCGTCGCGGTCCGCTGCACCGATGTGCGGGACGGCCTCCCGCACCGGGCCACCGTGCAGCGCGCGGCCCGGCTGCTCGCCGACGCCCGCATCTACGTACCGGAAGCCGGCAGCACGCAAGCCGCCTGATCCGCGACGAACATCACCTCGGCCGGGCCGGTTCTGTGCCGTCCGCACCGGGATAACCTCGCGCCCTCGGGGCGCGCCACCCGTCCCCACCCGCATCAAGGACAAAGATGTCTGCTGAAGTGATCTCCATAGGCGCCCTGCTGGTGATGTTCGTGGTCGGCACCGTACTGCCGATCAATCTGGGCATCCTGGCCTTCGTCGCCACCTTCGCGGTCGGCACCGCATCGCTCGGCCTCACCGAGGACGAGATCTTCGAGGGGTTCCCGGCCAAGCTGTTCGTCACCATCGTCGGTGTCACGTATCTGTTCTCCGTCGCCCGCCGCAACGGCACCATCGACTGGCTCGTGGCCGCCGGCGTGAGACTCGTCCGCGGCAAGGTCGAACTCATCCCCTGGGTGTTGTTCCTGGTGGCCGCACTGCTCACGGCCTTCGGCACGTTCACCCCGGCCGCGGTCGCGATCCTCGCGCCGATCGGCATGAACTTCGCCCACCGCTACAAGCTCAACCCCCTGGTCGTCGGCATGATGGTGATCAGCGGCGGGCACGCGGGCGCGTTCTCCCCGCTGGCCGTCTCCGGTGCGCTGGTGCTCGGCCTCGTCGACAAGACCGATCTGCAGGTCTCCGCCGTGGCCCTGTTCAGTGCCAGCTTCGTCATCAACCTCGTGCTCTCGATCCTCACCTACGCCCTGTTCGCCAAGCGTCCCGCCCCGCTGGCCGAGGGCGCCGTGGAGATGACCGACGACGAAGACCTCACCGTCTCCGGCAGGCCCGACTGGCGGCAGTGGCTCACCCTCGGCTGTCTGGTGGCGCTGGTCGTCGGCGCGCTCGGCTTCCACCTGGAGATCGGCTTCCTCGCCCTGGCGGCGGGCGCGCTGCTGGCCCTGGTGGACATGAAGCGGCAGGAGAAGGCCGTGGACGGCGTCAGCTGGTCCACCCTGCTCCTGGTCGCGGGCATGATGACGTACATCGCGATGCTGGAGAAGGCAGGCATCATCGAGGAGATCTCCGAACACGCCGCCGATCTGGGCGCCCCGCTCGTCGTCGCCCTGCTGCTGTGCTTCACCGTGGCCATCACCTCGGCCTTCGCCTCCTCCACCGCGATCCTCACGGCGATCATCCCCATCGCCGTACCGCTGCTGCTCTCCAGCCACCTCAGCGCCGCCGGACTGATCGCCGCGCTCGCCGTCTCCACGACGATCGTCGACACCTCCCCCTTCTCGACCAACGGGGCACTTGTCCTCAGCAACGCCCGTGGGGTGGATGCCCGTCGTTTCTACCGCCAGGTCATCGGCTACACCGGCGGGATCGTCGCCCTCGGCCCCCTCGTCGCCTGGGGCGCCCTGGTCCTGCCCTGGTCGTAGAAGGAGAAGAGGGGGCGGCGGGCCCGCGCGC
>NZ_JBHVDD010000193.1:0-2177 GCF_042802995.1 Streptomyces sp. NPDC057438 | reverse complement strand
GCCTCTCCTGCTGCGGTCCTGATCAGAGGTTCAGCAGGTGTGCCGCGTTGCGGTGCGCGATGCGCTTGAGGTCGGCGCGGGAGAACGGCGCTGTGCGGAGGAACTCGACTGCCTCGGCCGTTGATTCGTAGGGGTAGTCGACGGCGAACAGCAGCCGGTCGGCGCCGAGGGCCTGGACGGCTCCGAGGAGGGCCGCGTGGGAGAAGACGCCGCTGGTGGTCGCGTAGAGGTTGTTCCGCAGGTAGTGGGAGGGCAGGTGTCGCGGCCTGCCCTTGGGGTCGGCCTGGTGGTAGCGGCTGTCGAGCCGGGCCAACTGGAAGGGCAGCAGTTCTCCCATGTGCCCCAGCGTCACCGTGGCCCCGGGGAACTCGTCGAACACTCCACCGTAGATCAGGCGAAGTGCGTGGGCACCGACCTGCGCTGTCCATCCCCAGGAGGGCCCGCTCAGTACGGGATGCCCCTGGAACACCCGCCACTGATCGGCGGGGAAGAGCGCGGGATGGAGGTAGAGCGTCACGCCCAGCCGTTCAAGCTCGGCCCACACCGGCCGGAACTGCGGCTCGTCGAGGTAGTGGCCCAGAACGTGGTCGTTGTGCAGGACCCCCTTGAGTCCGAGTTGCTCCACCGCCCGGCGCAGCTCGACCACGGCGGCCTTCGGGTCCTGCAACGGCAGGGTGGCGAAGCCGGCGAACCGCGTCGGGTGGGCGGCGACCACGTCGGCCAGGTGGTCGTTGACCTGACGGGCCGTTGCCACGGCCTTGGAGGGGTCCTCGATGGCCTCCACGCCGGGTGAGGTGAGCGACAGGATTTGCATGTCCACGCCATGCTTGTCCATGTCCGCCAGCCGCAACTCCGTGAAGTCGGCGAGCCGCCGCCCCCACTCCTGCCCCCAGCCGGGGGGCATCGAGGCTTCGCCCGGCCACGGGATCAGCTCCGGAACGGAGAACGCCTCTTCGACCGCGATCACCTTCATGCCGCGCCCCGGGCCGCCGACGGGGGTCCCGGCCGACGTGGAGGGAGCGGCCTGCGCAGGGGCGGGCGAGGCCGCGAGGGCTGCCGCGCCGGCGGTGGTGCCGGCCGCGGCGGCCAGCAGGCGCCGCCGCGAGGTGCCCGCAGTGAGGGGGGATTCAGGCGATCTTGGCGTCATCGTCATGCCTTTCCATCGGTTTACGGGAAGCACGCGCATGGGTCGACAGGTGGGGTTCGATGCGAACTCCACCATTAGGTAACCTACTCATAGGCTACCTAATGAAGAAGGATCTCGGAAGCTCCTGCGATGTTGGACACCAGACCTGACCGGCCTACGATCGACAGACCGCGCCGAACCGACCGCCCACCGCGAAAGCAGAACCACATGCCCTCCTCCCCGCCCGAACCCGAGCCGCTCATCCGGCTGCTGTGGCGCGCACACAACTGGTTCCGAGCCGCCCTGACCACGGCGTTCGAGGCCCAGGAAGACGGGTCCGCCATCAGCGCGGCACACGTGACCCTGCTCAGTCAGCTCCCGGCAGAAGGGGCGAGCATCGCCGAGCTGGCCCGGCGTCTGGGCGTCAGCGCCCCGACAGCGCACCAGTGGGTCCACGAACTTGTCGCCCTGGGCGTGGTGACCGTGGAGAGCGATCCGCACTCCGCGCGGTCCAAGCTCGTACTCCTCACAGCGGCCGGTGCTCGGCGCCGCACAGAGACGATGCAGATACTGGCAGGGCTCGAAGCCACGCTCGCCGGGCGCGTCGGTGCGGATACCGTCACCGCACTTCGGGCCGCGCTGGAGGAGCCATGGGGATCTCCGGAATCGACGGTAGTGGAACTCCCCCGCCCTTCCACGCCTTGACGCTGTTGGCTCCCGGGCACAGTGGCCAGCCCCTCCCCGGGCAACACAGTCGCTGGAGCGGGCGATGCCAGGCTCCGGCACAGCCGCTTCACTCCGTAGCCGCGCTGGTGGTCGGCGACGAGCTGGAAGCGGTCACCGGCGCGTCTCCCCCGGCGCAACACTTCGCCGCTTTCCGCAGGATTCCGCGTTCCTCTTCCGGCTCGCGGATCTTTCTGGCGCAGGGCCGCGTTCCCCGTTCCCAACGGCGCGGGCGGCTCCGTGAGTGGCTTCGTATGGCACCCGCGGCCGGTTCGCCGCGGCCGCCCGTACCCAGTTCCGCAGCCCCGTCGGCGCCGACGCACTGGAC
>NZ_JBHVDD010000192.1:0-2231 GCF_042802995.1 Streptomyces sp. NPDC057438 | reverse complement strand
CGAGCTGTACATCGCCGGCACCGGCGTCGCCCGAGGCTACATCCACCGCCCCGGCCTCTCCGCACAACGCTTCCTCGCCAACCCCTACGCCACCGACGGCTCCCGCATGTACCGCACCGGCGACATCGTCCGCTGGCGCAACAACGCCACCCTCGAATTCGTCGGCCGCGCCGACGACCAGGTCAAGATCCGCGGCTTCCGCATCGAACCCGCCGAAATCGAAACCGTCCTCACCACCCACCCCGACGTCACCCAAGCCGCCGTCCTCGTCCGCGAGGACCGCCCCGGCGACAAACACCTCGCCGCCTACATCGTCGGCAACCCCGACCCCGCAGACCTCCGCGACCACGCCACCGCCCACCTCCCCGCCTACATGATCCCCACCACCATCACCACCCTCGACGCCCTCCCCCTGACCGCCAGCGGCAAACTCGACCGCCGCGCCCTGCCCACCCCCACCCACACCACCACCAACCCAGCCCGCACCCCCCGCACCCCCCACGAACACACCCTGCGCCACATCTTCACCGAACTCCTCGGCACAGAAAACATCGGCATCGACGACAGCTTCTTCGACCTCGGCGGACACTCCCTCCTCGCCACCCGCCTCATCAGCCGCATCCGCACCGTCATGCACGCCGAACTCTCGGTCCGCGCCGTGTTCGAGTCGCCTACCGTCGCGGGCCTCGCGCACCACCTGGAGGGCCAGGACGCCGGCGGCCCGACGCGGGAGCCGATACGGGCCCTGGCCGAGCGGCCGCAGGAGATACCGCTGTCGTTCGCGCAGCAGCGCCTGTGGTTCCTGGACCGCCTCGACACGGACGGCGGCATGTACAACATCCCGCTCGCCCTCCGCCTCGAAGGCCCCCTGGACACCGAGCGCCTGCAGACCGCCCTCCGCGCGGTCGTCACCCGGCACGAATCCCTGCGCACCGTCTTCCCCGACACCGACGGCCGCCCCCGCCAACACATCCTCACATCACCCGAGTTCA
Organism: Streptomyces sp. NPDC057438; assembly: GCF_042802995.1. NCBI lineage: Bacteria > Bacillati > Actinomycetota > Actinomycetes > Kitasatosporales > Streptomycetaceae > Streptomyces > Streptomyces sp. NPDC057438. The sequence continues at coordinate 1,239 of NZ_JBHVDD010000192.1, read as the reverse complement.
CGCTCGCCGTGCGGAACATCGATGAGCGGCGACTTCCCGAGGCCCTGGCCGCGGAGTCGGCACGCGGGTTCGACCTGGTGAGCGAATCTCCGCTGCGGGCGGAGCTGTTCAAGGTCTCGGAGAAGTCCCACGTCCTGCTGCTCGTGCTGCACCACATCGCGGGCGACGGCTGGTCCCTGGCCCCCCTGATGCGAGACCTGGAAACCGCCTACACCGGCCGCGAACTCACACCCCTGCCCGTCCAGTACGCCGACTACGCGCTCTGGCAGCGGAACGTACTCGGTTCCGAGGACGACCCCGACAGCCCTGTCAGCGCGCAACTCGCCTACTGGAAGCAGACGCTCGCAGGTCTGCCCGAGGTGCTGGAGCTGCCGACGGACCGGCACCGGCCCGCCGTCGCCTCCCACCGCGGCGGACGGGTTCCGTGGCAGCTCGACGCGGACACGCACGCCGCGCTGTCCACGCTCGCCCGCTCCACCGGCACCAGCCTGTTCATGGTTCTCCAGGCCGGTCTGGCCGCACTCCTCTCGCGGCTCGGCGCGGGCACCGACATCCCTCTCGGGACAGCGGTCGCGGGCCGCACCGACGACGCACTCGACGACCTGGTCGGCTTCTTCGTCAACACCCTCGTCCTGCGCACCGACGTGTCCGGCGACCCGACCTTCCACGAGCTGGTCCAGCGCGTCCGCGAGAGCGACCTGTCGGCCTTCGCGCACCAGGACGTGCCGTTCGAGCGCCTGGTGGAAGTCCTCAACCCGGAGCGCTCCCTCGCCCGCCACCCCCTCTTCCAGGTCATGCTCACCCTCCAGAACACCCCCGAGCCCGACCTGGACCTGCCCGGTGTCACGCCGTCCATCGAGGACGTGACCAGCACGGTCGCCAAGTTCGACTTGGCCTTCGGGCTGGCCGAGACCTTTGACGAGGAGGGCCGCCCGGCCGGTCTGGCGGGCGAGGTGGAGTACGCCGACGACCTGTTCGACCCGGAGACAGTCGCCGCGCTCGGTGACCGTCTCGGCCAGGTGCTCGCCCAGGCTGCGGCCGACCCGGCCTGCCGCGTCGGCGCACTGGAGCTGGTGAGCGGGGCGGAGACCGCCGTCCAGTTCGAGCAGTGGGGCACCGGTGCCCACACCGCCGGGAACCGGTCCTCGCTCGTGGAGTTCTTCGCGCAGCAGGTGATGGAGACGCCCGACGCGGTGGCGGTCATCGCCGACGAGGGCCGGCTGACCTACACGGACCTGG
>NZ_JBHVDD010000191.1:1053-2239 GCF_042802995.1 Streptomyces sp. NPDC057438 | reverse complement strand
GCGTGCCATGGACGTGGCGCAACTGGTGGTCAGTGAACTGGTCACCAACGCCCGCAAGTACGCCCCCGGGCCCGCCCTGCTGGAGCTTCGTGTTGACGGTGCCAGGCTGGAAGTGACCGTGTGGGACAGCGGCCCGTCCCTGCCCCTGGCGCGGGCTGCGGAACCCGGCCGGGTGGGCCAGCACGGCCTGGAGATCGTCATGGCCGTCGCCCAGAGTTTCGAGGCGCACCGCGAGCCGGTCGGCAAACGCATCACCGCCGGCATCACCCTGTCCGACGACCCCGACGCGGATCCGGCCGTCGGGCGAAATCGCACGGCTCGGTAGCCGCCAGAACGCAGGACAGGTCAACGTGCGGCGACACGGGGTAACACCGCGGAACACCAGCCCGCATTCCGCACCTGGCCGACAGCTGCACAAGGGTCTGTGTAGCACCGGTTGCGACCCTCCGGGGACGGGGAGCTCAGTGCGGTGCAGTACCTCTCCCTCGATGGCCGGGAAGTCGCGGTGATCGCCCTGCGACGGTCACGGCGCTATGGACACCACGACCCGGCCCTGCCTCTGCGCGCACTCGACCCCGCGGCCCGCTACCGCGACACGGACACCGGCACTGTGCACCACGGCGCCGTCCTGCTCAGCCACGGTCTGCCTCTCGGCCTCGCCGCGGACGACTACGCCAGTGCACTTGTCCACCTCGTCCGTGAGCCGGCCTGACGACGGCATGTCACCTCGACCGTGTCACCGATCGAGTCCGGTCCGGCCCGCCCACACGGCCGGGCCGGACGGCGAAGGCCCGCCGCGGGCGGGCGCGGTTCAGGAAGCGTCGTCGAACCGGACGTCCTGCGTCGCCGTCACCCCCGCCGTGCGGCCGGGCGCCGACTGGTGGCGCCAGTGGAGGTTGGTGTGCGCAATGCCCTGCTCCGGCGGCGGCGCGCCCCACGCGCTGTTGTCCGGGGCGGTGTGGGCGTCGGCGACGAGTGTCACGTCGTAGCCGCGCACGAAGGCACCGTGGAGCGTGTGCGCCGTGAGGCGCTTGTTGATCGAGTGGAGGTGGAAGACCTGCACCAATCCGCTGTCGCAGCAGTGGGATTGAAGCTGAGGGCAGCCTGATCCGGGAGGTGCCGGGAAGGGCGGGAAGCAGCCCTGACAAAGCCGGGGCGGGGCCAGAACCGTCAGATGGCCGTGTGC
>NZ_JBHVDD010000191.1:0-1043 GCF_042802995.1 Streptomyces sp. NPDC057438 | reverse complement strand
CGACGGAGAGGTGTACGAGAGGAACCGGTGCGTGAAGCCTCGTAACGAATTCCCACCAGCTCGAACCTGACGGATCTGGGCTGGGTGCGGTGCACGTCTGCCATCTGCTCGGGCAGGCGACTTGTGCGGTGGTCTCGTTCGCTGCTGCGCAAGGCCACGGTGAAGGACTGCGGCGTAATCGTGGCGATGCCGCCGGGGTATAGCCGGGCGCCTACTCCGACAAGCGATCACAAGTGAACACGGGAACCGTCCCGGTCCTGCCACGGGCCGCGCATCCGGCGCGGCAATCCGGGCTGGGCCCATCGTCGGTCGACCGGATCGGGGCGGGGCGGAGCCGCCGTAGTAGTCCGAGCGCGGGAAAGCCGCGTACATGGCGAAGGGCGGCAGCAGGTTACGAGTAGAAGGGGACTGCAATGCTCGAAGACGCCGGGGTGGAGACTCCGGCCTCGCAGCGCGACGCGCCGTTGGTGCGGCCGCTGCGGGTACGGGAGATGCAGACCAAGCTGCACCGTTGGGCGGCGGCCGATCCCGGCTGCCGCTTCGATGATCTGTACCACCTGGTTTGCGACCGCAGGTTCCTCGCGTTGGCGTGGGACCGGGTCGCCGGCAACACCGGTGCCCGCACTGCCGGCGTGGACCGGACCATCGCCGAGCAGGTGGGCGTGGAGGTGTTCCTGGACCAGCTGCGCGAGCAGCTGCGGCAGCGGACGTTTCGCCCGCTGCCGGTACGCGAGCGGATGATCCCCAAGCACGGCGGGAAACTGACGCTGTTCTTCTCCTCGCGTTCGGTCAGGACCTGGAAGAGGAGTTCGGCGCCGCGGCGGTCGATTTCCATGTAGCCGAGTTCGTCGATGCAGAGCAGGTCGACGTGGCCGTAGCGGGCGATCGTCTTGGAGAGTTGCTTCTCGTCGGCGGTTTCGACGAGCTCGTTGACCAACTTCGTGGCCAGCACGTACTTGACCCGGTAGCCGGCCATCGCCGCCTCGGTTCCCAGCGCGATCAGCATGTGTGACTTGCCGGTTCCGGAGTCGCCGATCAGGCAG
>NZ_JBHVDD010000190.1:0-2263 GCF_042802995.1 Streptomyces sp. NPDC057438 | reverse complement strand
CGTCCCCCTGGTTTCGGACCCGCGCCCCTTTCCCTCAAACGCCGCCGGGGGTTTCCCTCCCGGGCGGGGCAGGTACAGGGCCGACGGCCCACACACGACCCAGGGGAGCGGAAACCCGCTCTGACCTGGGGCGATATCACACGTCGAAGTAGAGCTCGAACTCGTGCGGGTGCGGACGCAGCTGCAGCGGGGCGATCTCGTTGGCGCGCTTGTAGTCGATCCACGTCTCGATCAGGTCCGGCGTGAAGACGTCGCCCTGGAGGAGGAACTCGTGGTCGCGCTCCAGCGAGTCGAGGACGGCCGGGAGGGAGGTCGGAACCTGCGGGACGCCCGCGTGCTCCTCCGGCGCCAGCTCGTAGAGGTCCTTGTCGATCGGCTCGGCCGGCTCGATCTTGTTCTTGACGCCGTCCAGACCCGCGAGGAGCAGGGCGGAGAAGGCGAGGTACGGGTTGCCGGAGGAGTCGGGCGCGCGGAACTCGACGCGCTTGGCCTTCGGGTTCGAACCCGTGATCGGGATACGCATGGCGGCGGAGCGGTTGCGCTGCGAGTAGACCAGGTTGACCGGGGCCTCGAAGCCGGGAACCAGGCGGTGGTACGAGTTCACCGTCGGGTTCGTGAAGGCCAGCAGCGACGGGGCGTGCTTGAGGATGCCGCCGATGTAGTAGCGGGCCATGTCCGACAGGCCCGCGTACCCGGCCTCGTCGTAGAACAGCGGCGAGCCGCCCGCCCACAGCGACTGGTGGACGTGCATGCCCGAGCCGTTGTCACCGAAGATCGGCTTCGGCATGAAGGTCGCGGTCTTGCCGTTGCGCCAGGCCACGTTCTTCACGATGTACTTGAACAGCTGGAGGTCGTCGGCCGCGGCGAGCAGCGTGTTGAACTTGTAGTTGATCTCGGCCTGGCCGGCGGTGCCCACCTCGTGGTGCTGGCGCTCGACCTGGAGGCCGGACTTGGCCAGCTCCAGCGAGATCTCGGCACGCAGGTCGGCGAAGTGGTCGACCGGCGGGGTCGGGAAGTAACCGCCCTTGTAGCGGACCTTGTAACCGCGGTTGTCCTCCAGCGCACCGGTGTTCCAGGCGCCCGCCTCGGAGTCGATGTGGTAGAAGGACTCGTTCTCCGAGGTCTTGAAGCGCACGCTGTCGAACACGTAGAACTCGGCCTCGGGGCCGAAGTACGCGGTGTCGGCGATGCCGGTGGACGCGAGGTACGCCTCGGCCTTCTTCGCCACGTTCCGCGGGTCACGGGAGTACTGCTCACCCGTGATCGGGTCGTGGATGAAGAAGTTGATGTTGACCGTCTTGTCGCGGCGGAAGGGGTCGACGCGCGCGGTGGACAGGTCGGCGCGGAGCGCCATGTCGGACTCGTGGATGGCCTGGAAGCCGCGGATCGAGGAGCCGTCGAACGCGAGCTCCTCGGCCGGGTCGAAGGCCTCGGCCGGGATCGTGAAGTGCTGCATCACGCCCGGCAGGTCGCAGAAGCGGACGTCGACGAACTTGACGTCCTCGTCCGCGATGAACTTCTTGGCCTCGTCGGCGTTCTGGAACATCCAGCTCCTCCTACTCCCGACGTCTGCTGCCGGGGTGGTAGTTCGTTCGTGCTGCCAGTGCGGTGGCACACGCTGTTCTCGACACTAGGGACGGGTGATTTCTCGTACGTGACCCATTTGTTTCGCGCAAGTTAACCGGACATCCCGCCCCGCACCCCACCTGTCCGTATGGCAAAACGGTCGCAGTACGGTGGACGGGTGGACAAGAGGCAAGCACTCGGATCGTGGCTCTCCGGCCCCCGCGCCGCGGCGGAGGACGCCGGAGTCGACTTCGGATACAGGGGAGAGCAGCTCGGTCTGCCGGAGGAGGGGCCCGGCTCCATCGCCCGCCCCGGCCGCCGTCTCGGCGCCCTCGCCGTCGACTGGGGCCTGTGCCTCTTGATCGCATACGGCCTCATCACCGACGGCTACGACCAGGCCACCAGCAACTGGGCCCTGCTCATCTTCTTCCTGCTCCACGCCCTCACCCTGGGCACGATCGGCTTCACCCCGGGCAAGCGCCTCTTCGGCCTCCGGGTGGTCGCCCAGGACACCGGCGCGGTCACCCCCTGGCGCGCCCTCGTCCGCACGGTCCTGCTCTGCCTCGCCATTCCCGCCCTGGTCTGGGACCGCGACGGCCGCGGCCTGCACGACCGGCTGGCGCGCACGGCGGAGGTGCGGATCTAGCGCCCCTGTACGACGCCGTACGACGAGGGGGCGCCCGGATCACTCCGGGCG
>NZ_JBHVDD010000189.1:0-2414 GCF_042802995.1 Streptomyces sp. NPDC057438 | reverse complement strand
CCCCTGTTGCCGGGCACCGGGGCCGGGGATTTTGGCCTAGCACGCCGGCCGCGCGGTGGGCGCGGCCCCGTGCCCCGGGGGCGGGGGCCACCGCCGGCCGGCCCGCGTACCACGCGGGCCGGACGTCGCGTTCGCCGGACGGGTTCGAGGGGTGCGTGTGGGAGAGGTGCGGCTGCGGCAGCCGGGTGCCGCTACTGCTCCGGGGGGCGCGACGGACGTACGGCCAGCAGAGGGCGTGGAGGGCGGCGTCCTTGCCGCAGGCCCTCCGCCAGCCAGTTGGCCAGTGCCTCGGCCTGCACCGGGTCCGTGAGCGGGCCGAAGGCCAGGGCGGGTCCGAGCGGCGTACGGTCTGTGGTGCACGGCTGGATCACCACGCGGTGGCCGGCGCGCGGTACCTGGTTGCCTTCGTGGTGCGGGCAGTGCAGATGCCGTCCCAGGCAGCCGGTGGCGACCAGCAGCCCGCAATGCACCTGCCGGGGCGCGGCGCGCAGCGCTTCGAGGACACGGCCGTCCCCCGCGCCGCAACCTTCCTCGGCCCGGCAGACTGCGGCCGTGAAGCCCTCGGCAGCCGGCTGGGCGGCGGTGTGATGCGGCCTCCGGGTCATGCCACGGCCGTTCCGGTCAGGATCCGCACGTCCAGGTCCGTCACCGACGCTGCCTCCAACGCGGCGGTGAAGTGCGCGCGGATGCTTTCCACGGCGGCCGGGGCCAGCCCGGTGAGCAGGGCGCGGGTGCCGCTGCCCACCGCCAGATCCCAGGCGCCGGCAGGGGTGAGCGGCACTGCGAAGTCTCGGCGTACGACCTGGGGACTGCTCAGGCCCAGGCCCTCCAGCCAGCAGGCGAGGCCGTGGGGGGTGTCGATCCGGGCCAACTGGTCCGACTGGGGCGACCCCGGCCACTCGCGCTCCGTCTCGACCGCGGCCTTGAACGCCTGTCCCCAGCCACCGAGGGCCCCCTTCTCCCACACGGTCACCGCAAGCCGCCCACCTGGCCGCAGTAGAGCCCCGAGCTTGGCGGTGTCGCGGTCCATGTCGGGGAAGAAGAACACGCCCAGGGCGCACTGCACCAGGTCATAGCCGCCGTCCGGTGCTTCCCACGCCGTCACATCGTGCTCGTGGAACCGCAGGTTCCCCAGGCCCTCTTCCCCCGCGCGCCGCTCGCCGATGGCCACAAGGGCCCCGGAAAGGTCGACCGCGTCGACCAGTCCGCCGGGGCCGACCATACGAGCCGCGGCCAGTGCCGATGCCCCGGCCCCGCAGCAGGCGTCGAACACCCGCTCGCCGAGCGAGGGAGCCGATACCTCCGCCGTGGCCTGCCCGACCTGGTCCCAGAGCATGGGCGACCAGCCGTGGAACTCCTCAGCGCCTGCGCTGAACACCTCTCCGATGGTGGTCTGTTGCTCGGTCATGGGGGACCCCCGAGTAATAAAAACGATTGTCGTTATCGCCAACCTACTCCCGAAGGTGCCCCCTGGGCACCCTCGGGTGGGGATTCGAAGCGGCGGCTCCAGTCTCAACGGTTGTCGCCCTCGAGTGCGCCCGGAAGTGGAGATGGGGTTGCCTGTGTGCGGATTGCCCGAGGAGGCCCTGTCACGTATGCACAGATCGCTATATGTTAATGTCGCAATAGATCGCCCGGTACGAGACCACGGGCGACCAGAGACATGCAAGGAGCTTCCATGACCACCGCCACCGACCACCGCACGCACGAGGATCACGTGCACGCCCATGGCGAGAACTGCGGACATGTCGCCTTCCCGCACGGCGACCACACCGACTTCGCGCACGACGGTCACCTCCACCGGGCCCATGGCGATCACGTCGACGAGTGTGCCGCTGTCGGCCACGCCGCCCATGACGGTCACGACCATCAGCACGGCGAGGGGTGCGGGCATGTCGCCGTGCCGCACGGGGATCACACCGACTACGTGCATGACGGCCACCGTCACGCCGCCCACGAAGGCCACTGGGACGATCACTGACTCCGCCCGTAGGGGGTGCGGCGTCACGCGTGTCGCTCCCTAGCGGCAGTGGGAACCATTGCCATATGCTAATATTTGCATGTGACGATGCCCTCCCCTTCTCCTGCGGATGATCCGCTGCAGTCCCTGCAGGCGGCGAGTGACCTGCTCCGCGCCCTGGCGTCGCCTGTGCGTGTGGGCATCGTCCGCGAACTGGCCGAGGGCGGGAAGTGTGTGCACGAACTGGTGGCCGCGCTGGGCGTGAGTCAGCCGCTGGTCTCCCAGCATCTGCGCGTTCTGCGTACCTCCCGGATCGTCACGGCCCGGCGCCAGGCCCGCGAGACGCAGTACAGCCTCACCGACGACCATGTGGCGCACATCGTGTTGGACGCCATCCGGCACGCGCAGGAATAGAGGCTACGCCCGAAACGTCGACGGCCGCCCGGCTTCCCGC
>NZ_JBHVDD010000188.1:0-2605 GCF_042802995.1 Streptomyces sp. NPDC057438 | reverse complement strand
GGAACTCCTTCGGATACGGCTTGGGCACTGCAACATCCTTCCAGGCCGCCTCTCAGCAAGCCAGGTCAGGTGTCACTCATCCGTGCAGCAGTCCCCACCTACGAGGTCCGGACGCTGGACCAACGGCACGCCTTGCTCTGTCTCGGCCGCGCAGCCCAGTTGCGAGACGCGTTGCTCCTCGCCGACGAGCAGATTCTGTCCCGAAGTGCGCCCGCTGCGGTGGAGATTCGCAGAGGTCGCTCCACCGTCGGACTTCTGACCCGTGCGGACTTGGGCCGGGTATCGTCCCCGACAAGCTCCGCTCCTGCAGAGCGGCCCACTGCGAGGTCATGCCCTCCGTCGAGCACCGCTCCCACAAGGGGCTGAACAACCGGGCCGAGAACAGCCACCAGCCCACAAGGCAGCGCGAACGGGCGATGAAAGGCTTCCGCGGCACGGGCGCAGCCCAGCGGTTCCTGTCCGTGTTCAGCGGCATCTCACCCCAATTCCGGCCCCGACGCCACCTGCGGTGCGCGGCGAGCCGCCGATCGGAGCAACCGGCCGGGGGCACCGGCCGGTCACGGCCCTCCGGGCAGTCCAGGCGCCGAGCCTCACGTTGCCCCGGGCGTCAGCACCGCTTCCAAATGAGCCGGTAGGAGGCGCCCGGGACGTCCGTCGAACCCATGGTGACCACGCTGGCGCGGTTGCCCGAGCCAGCGCTCACCTGCAGGGATGTGTTGACGTTGAGGTACCGCTGCGAGCCGCACGGTGCCCAGACCAGCCGGTTGTCCGGCACGCTGTCGGACACAGCCCAGTCATCCTGGTACGGCCCCGTCAGCGGGTGGGACTGGAAGACGTCGTCCGTCGTCCCCTGGAAGTAGTAGTCGGACTTGATGGTGGCGGTCGCGCGCGCGGGCAGCGAGGCGTGGCCGCTGTGGTCAAGCCCGAAGAGGGCGTAGGTATAGGACGCCGGGGCTTTGACGTCCAGGACGAGCTGGCAGTTCTTCCGCGCGTCGGCCGGTCCGGCATTGCCACCGGCCTGGGCGGTGTAGGCGTCGTACTTCACTGTGAGCGTGGAGTTGTCGGGGGACACCGTGGCACCAGCCGTGCCCGCCGGGCACCCGGAGCCGTTGATCGTCTTGATCACGACCTGGGCCCCCTCGGCCGGCGCGTCGGCGGCGGCCGACCCGGATTGGACCGACAGCAGCCCGAGGCATAACGCCGCCAGTGCTCCGCTGGTGGTGAGAAGACTAGACATGACTCTCCTATCGCAGTACGGCTGGTGACGGAGTCCCACAGGCATGACGCGGGGCGGCCGTCCTCACCCGCTTCGGCCTCCGGAGCAGGTTCGGTCATCGGTGCATGCACGGCGGCGGAACTGTCCGTACGGGTTCGGGCGACGGCCGTGCGGTCATCACCGCGGGCCGCAGCGGGCCCCCCGGGGTGGGAGCGCGCCCACTATAGGGGGAGCCTGCCACCTACGAAAGAGACGAGTGCGGCGCAACCTCCGGAACAGCAGGCGGGCGGCGGCGAATCCGTCGTACAGGTCGCAAACCAAGATCAGCCGTTGAATTGACACACCCGGGCTGCGCAGGTCGGACGACCGGCGCGCCTATGGGCAACAGCGTCGATGATCGCGACAAGGGAATCAGGTAGCGGCCGCGGTGATCGGCTCGGGACGGGCACGGCGGCCTCCAAGGAAACGGGCGATGCGACGGCCATGCTGCCGGGTGCCTCTGACAGAGTGATGCCTCTGAGTGACGTCCCGGTGAGCCCTCACCTTGCCGTGGGCATTCGGAACACCGTCTGTGCGGTCTACAGCACGCCGAGCAGGGCGTTGTCTTCCCACTCTCGAGGTAGCCGGCGAGGGCCTTGGAGTGCGGGGCCCAGCCGCCCTGCTTGGCGATGACGATCTGGTCGTGGCCTTTCAGGCGGGAGGAGGTGGCGAGCCCGCGGCGGGGGCTGTGGCCGGTGAAGCGGATCTCGATCCCGGCGCGTTCGCCGGCGCGGGTGACGACGTCGCCGATGGACTCGGGCTGCGTCCGCTCTCCAGGCCGGTGTGCAGAACCCGTTCATCGACCACCCCGAGTGGGTCGAGGCGATCTGGTAGACCGACGGTGACACGCGCTGAATTCCCTGTGACAACAAGGGAGTTCAGCGCCACACCTGTCTCCTCGGTTACGAATCCATGACATTGGGACGTACAACTGGGATCGCCCGGCTCGAGTCGTACCCACTGAACGCGGCCTCCCGCGTACAGAACCGACCGACTCGAAAGGCTCACGTATGTCCCGAGCACACCGCCGAACCCGTACCGCGCTCACCGCACCCCTGGCAGCCGCGGTGCTGCTCGCCGGAGGATTCGGCGCCATGGCTCTCACCGGGGGCCCGGCGCTGGCGGCCACCGGGTCCGCGGACACGCAGGACGACTTCAACGGCGACGGATACGCCGACCTGGTCGTGTCGGCTCCGGACGCCACGATCTCCAGCAAGGCCAAGGCGGGCTACGTGGCCGTCACGTACGGCTCCGCCAATGGGGTCTCCGCCGCCAACAAGAAGCTCATCAGCCGCTCCACCAGCGGCGTTCCCGGCTCCGCCACCGCGAACCAGCGCTACGGGACCAACT
>NZ_JBHVDD010000187.1:0-2757 GCF_042802995.1 Streptomyces sp. NPDC057438 | reverse complement strand
CCTGGCCCGCTCAAACCCGGATACCCTCTTTAACCACTACCCCCTGTACTTGTTCCCCGCGCCCGCCCTGGGAGCCCCCCCCCGGTAGCGGGACGCCCCCGCCCGGGACCACGGGTTCGCCCGTGACCCCGTCCAGGAGAACCGTCTTGGACTCGGCGTGCTCCGTGTCGTGTCCGAGGTCGGCGGCGGTCAGGAACCCGTCCGGGACGAGACCGCGGTCGTGCTCGCGCAGGGTCACCAGGAACGGCGCGTCGGTGAACTTGCGCATGTAGTCCTGGAAGTAGGGCACTTCGCGGTCGACCAGGAACTCGCGCAGGATCACGTGTCCCATGGCCATCGCCAGCGCCCCGTCCGTGCCGGGGTGCGGGGCGACCCACTCGTCGGCGTGCTTGACGTTGTCGGCGTAGTCGGGGCTGACCGCGACGACCTTGGTGCCGTTGTAGCGGGTCTCGGTGAGGAAGTGCGCGTCCGGCGTGCGGGTCACGGGGATGTTGGACCCCCACATGATCAGATAGCCCGCGTTCCACCAGTCCGCCGCCTCCGGCACGTCCGTCTGGTCGCCGAAGACCTGCGGGGAGGCGATCGGCAGGTCGGCGTACCAGTCGTAGAACGACAGCAGGGTGCCGCCGATCAGTGAGTGGAACCGCGCCCCGGCCGCGAACGAGGCCATCGACATCGCCGGGATGGGCGAGAAGCCCGCGACGCGGTCGGGGCCGTACGCCTTGACGGTGTGCACCTGGGCGGCCGCGATCAGCTCGCTGACCTCGTCCCAGTCGGCGCGCACCAGGCCGCCCTTGCCACGGGCCCGCTTGTAGGCGCGGGCCTTGGCCGGGTCGCCGGTGATCTCGGCCCAGGCCGCCACCGGGTCGTCGAGCCGCTTGCGGGCCTCGCGCCACAGCTTCAGCAACGTGCCGCGCACATACGGGTAGCGGACGCGGCTGGGGGAGTAGGTGTACCAGGAGAACGATGCCCCGCGCGGGCAGCCGCGCGGCTCGTACTCGGGGCAGTCCGTGCCGATCGACGGGTAGTCGGTGGCCTGATGCTCCCAGGTGATGATGCCGTCCTTGACGTACACCATCCACGAGCACGACCCGGTGCAGTTCACGCCATGGGTGGAGCGCACCACCTTGTCGTGCGCCCACCGGTCCCGGTAGAAGCTCTCCCACTTCGGGTCGCTTTCACCGAACACGGCGCGCCCGTCGGCCGACACCTCACGACGGGTCAACAGTCTGCGGGCCGCCAGCGGCCAGCCCTCAGCTGTGGGCGACGCCTGGCGCCGTGCGTTCTGATCGTTCTCCATGGCTGGGAACGCTAGAAGCCGCAGGCCATGGTGCACCTGGGGCCGGCGGTCCCTGCCGGACGACCTTCCGGCCCTATCTGGCCGGTTGCACTAGGGACCTTCGGTCCCCGTGCTGGGTCCGGTCGGCGGGGGAGTCGGCTGCGCCCGGAGTGCATGCTGGGCACTGATCGAACCGCAGATGCCCATCTGTACGACCGCATTCCGTGCCTGCCTGGCGGCCGATTCCCCCGTCCCCGGCTGCCGCAGGCACAGCGCGTACGGCGCGTGGCGCCCGGTTCGGTCGAGCGTCCGGCCGCTCACCGCGGCCGGACGCGGCATTCGCCCCGAGAGTCGGCACCCGGAGTGCCGGCCCCACCCGCATCGGCCGGTCGCGCCGACCCGACCCGCTGGAGACACGACCATGAGCGTGCTCACCCTCGCCTCGGACCCGCAGGACGCCACAGCCCTTGAAGGCGCGGAGGCGCACCACGCCCGCCTGGCCGGGGAGCTGGCCGGACGGGTGAAGATGCTGCTCACCGCCGTGGACCGCCGCGAGCCGAGCGTCGCCGAGAAGATCCACGCCGGGCTCGTGGCCTTCTGCGACCGCTCGCTGCTGCCGCACGCCGCAGCCGAGGAAGCCGTGCTCTACCCCGTCGCGCACGGCATGCCCGAGGCCCGCCTGCTCATCGAGAGCCTCCTCGGCGAACACCGCTGCCTCACCGCCCTCGTCGCCGCCTTGCGCGCCACACCCAACCCGTCGGGCGCGGCGGCCGACGCGCGGGCCCTTCAGGTGCTCTTCGAGGAGCACGTGGCCAAGGAGAACGGCCTGGTCCTGCCTCTGCTCGCCATGACGCCCGAGGTCTCCCTGGCTGCGCTGCTCGCGGACATGGCCCGGTCCTTTCAGGTGCGCGGCGTACCAGCTGCCACCACCCCCACCGGCCCGGCGGGCGACAGTGGCCCGCGCAGATCGAGGACCGTCGCCCGGCCCGCTCTACTGCGCCTCACGGATTGCCGCGCGCCCCGTTGAGCTCCCGGCCCGTGACCATCTCGGATTCCATCCGTACGAACACGGCGTCTTTCAGCGGCATCCAAGACGTGGGGCCGTCCTGGGACAGCCGCTCGTGCTCCGCTGGGTCGGTCACCACGGTGGCCCGGCCCGTGACGACCACGCTCCAGCCGGACCGGGTTGCCGCGTCGAACTCGTCCGCTTCGAAGGCGACCACGACGCCGTCGATGGCGCGTACGAGGTCCGAGTCCGGCGAGGTGCACAGCAGGACGGAGGCATCCGTGTCCAGGGAGAAGTTGATGGGGAGGACGGCGGGCAGCGCCTGCCGGGTGTAGACCACGCGGCCGACCGGCACCTTGGCGAGCAGCCGCAGGCACTCCTGCCGGTCGAGTGAGCGAAAGGCGTCGTTCTGGGACATCAGTCCATCGTCCCCGCGGGAGCCGGGAGGGGATAGGGCCAGTCGGCCCTATCC
>NZ_JBHVDD010000186.1:0-2984 GCF_042802995.1 Streptomyces sp. NPDC057438 | reverse complement strand
GTCCGCTGGCTCGGCTCCGGACGACAGGACTCCCTCCTCTCCGTCGAGAACACCGTCGGCGTCGCCAACCCCGGAGGCGAAGCCGTATGACCACCGCCGCCGCTCAGACGACCGCGGCCACCGCTCAGCGGCACCTGCTGCTGAACATGACGGCCAACGGATCGCTCGGCCACGAGGGCGAAGACCTCCTCGTCGTCCGGCGAGGGGAGGGCCCGTACGTCGACGACGCCGACGGCAGGCGCTACATCGACGGTCTGTCGGGGCTGTACTGCTGCCAACTCGGCTACTCCTACGGCCCCGAGTTCGCGGAGGCCGCCGAACGGCAACTGCGCGAGCTGTGCTACAGCCCGCTGTGGACCGGCTCCGCGCACCCCACGGCGATCGAGCTGGCCGAGCGCCTGTCCCGGATCGCCCCCGTCGACATCGAGCACACCTTCTTCTCGAGCGGTGGCGCCGAAGCGGTCGAGACCGCCTGGAAGATCGCCCGCCAGTACCACGCCCTGTGCGGGGAGCCGGGACGGGTGAAGGCGATCGCCCGGCGCGGCGCCTACCACGGGCTGACCGTCGGCACCCTGTCGTTCACCGACGAACCCGGTCTGACACAGCCCTACGGCCCGCCGGCGATCGACACCCGGTTCGTGTCGAACACCAACCGCTTCGGCCTCGCACCGGAATTCGCGGACGACGAGGTGTACACGGCCTGGCTGCTCGCCGAGCTGGAGGCCACGATCCTGGCCGAGGGCCCGGAGACCGTAGCGATGCTCATCGCCGAACCCGTGCAGAACCGGGGCGGCTGCATCACTCCGCCCCGGGGCTACTGGCAGGGGCTCCGTGCGCTCGCCGACCGGTACGGCTTCCTGCTCGTCGCCGACGAGGTGATCACCGCCTTCGGCCGGATCGGCGAGTGGTTCGGCGGGGACCGTTACGGCGCCCGCCCGGACATGGTCACCGTCGCCAAGGGCATCACCTCGGGATACGCCCCCCTCGGCGCGACCCTGGTCGGCACCAGGATCACCGAGGTCATCAACCGGCCCGGCGCCGTCCTCAACCACGGCTACACCTTCGCCGGGCACCCGCTGAGCACGGCCATCGCCCTGCGCAACCTGGAGATCATGGAACGGGACCGGATCCTGGACAACGTCCGCGATCTCCAGGGTGACCTCGCCATCCGCATGGCGGCCCTCAAGGACCTGCCGATCGTCGGCGACGTCCGAGGCACCGGGTTCTTCTACTCCTGCGAACTCGTCGGCGACCTCGACGGCGGAGGCTTCAGCGACAGGGCCCGCGCCGAACTGATCACCGATCTCATCCCACGCCGACTGCGCGAGGCCGGCCTGCTGGCCCGTGTCTACGACCGATCCGCGCCGCTGGTCCAGATCGCGCCCCCGCTGATCAGCGACCGCGCGGTCCTCGACCGTATCGCCGCGATCATCGCGGGCGTCCTCGCCGAAGCCTCGTCCCGTATCTGATGCACGTTTTGGGAAGGAACCACATGTACTCCATCGGTCCGCTGACCGTCGCCCCCGGCGAGCGCGCCCAGGGCCTGATCCCGGTCGGCACCAGCAGCTACGGCGTGGAGCTCGGCATTCCGCTGATCGTCGTCAACGGCGTCCAGGACGGCCCCGTCCTGTGTGTCGACGCGGGTGTGCACGGCGACGAGTACGACGGCCAGGAAGCCATCCGCCGCGTCCTCGCCGAGCTCGACCCGGCCACCCTGCGCGGCACGGTCGTGGGCATTCCCTGCCTGAACACCCCGGCCTTCGAGGCGGCGGCCCGCGCGAGCGGCATCGACCACCTCAACCTGAACCGGATCTTCCCGGGCGACGCGGAGGGCTCCTACTCCCAGCGCCTGGCCGCGACCTTCGTCGAGCAGGTGGTCCCCGCCGTCGACGCCGTGGTCGACCTGCACACCGGTGGCGCCTACGGTGAGATCGCCCCGCTGGTCATCCTCCAGGGCGGCTACGAGGAGTTGGCGACGGACATCGCTCTCGCTGCCGGGCACGAGCTGGTCTGGAAGGGCGGCAAGTGGGGCGGCACGGTCCGCCACCCCGTCCTCGAAGCGGGCAAGCCCGCCATCACCATCGAGTGCGGCGGCGCCACGTACCGCGAGACCAACGTCGAGCACCACATGAACTCGATCCGCAACATCCTGCGCCGGCTCGGGATCATCGAGGGCGAGGCGGTGCTGCGGGAGACCTACACGACCGTCTCCGGCACCTTCGCCCGCTCCGCCGCCGGCGGCTTCTTCGTCGCGCACGCCGAGCCGGGGGAGACCTGCAAGGAAGGCGACCTGATCGCCACCATCACCGACCACTACGGCACCACACTGGAAGAGGTCCGCGCGCCGCAGGAAGGCATCGTGCTCTGGGTGCGCCGCATCCGCACGGTCCGCCCCGGCGACGAGGTCGTCATCTTCGGCGAGGTGCTGGGAGAGATCCGGCCATGAGCGACGCAACGCAGTCGACCGAGCTGCTGATCGACGGCAAGCAGGTCCCCGCCGCCGACGGCCGCACCTTCACCGTCCTCGACCCGTCGGACGGCACGGCGATCGCCCAGGTCGCGCTGGCCGGCAAGGCCGACGTGGACGCCGCGGTGGCAGCGGCGCGCGCCGCCTTCACGGCACCCGAGTGGGCCGGGATGCGTGCCGCCGACCGCGGCCGGATCCTGTACCGGATCGCGGAGGCCATCCGCTTCCAGGGTGAGCGGCTGGCCCGGCTGGAGAGCCAGGACGTCGGCAAGCCGCTGCGCCAGGCCAAGAACGACGTCGAGGCGGCGGCCCGTTACTTCGAGTTCTACGCGGGCGTCGCCGACAAGCTCGGCGGCTCGACCGTTCCGCTCGGGCCCGGCCTGCTCGACTACACCGTGCGGGAGCCGATCGGGGTCTCCGGTCAGATCATCCCGTTCAACTACCCGCTGCAGAACACCGCGAGGGGCTCCGCCCCCGCGCTGGCCGCGGGCTGCACGGTGGTGCTCAAGCCGTCACC
>NZ_JBHVDD010000185.1:0-3465 GCF_042802995.1 Streptomyces sp. NPDC057438 | reverse complement strand
CCTTCAGTACCGGCCAGACACCCTCGACGGCTTCATAGCCGGCACCGGCCTGGCCCTCGACGAACCACCGTCACCCTGACAAGCCGAAGTCAGTATGTGACTTGCTCTGCCCCTACTGTGGATCCCTGGGTTCCTCGCCCGTGTGGGTCTGTACGGTGAGCGGTGTAACTCCCGAACTGGAAGCGACAGTTGATGACTGACGTGACGAGTGACACCGAGGCCGGGAAGGCCCCTGTGAGTGGGACGAGCGCCGTGGATGACGGGCTGGTCGCCGAGTTGGTTGCCCGAGCCCAGGCCGGTGGCGTGAGACTCACCGGGGAAGGCGGTCTCCTGCAGCAGCTGACCAAGCGGGTGCTGGAGTCCGCGCTGGAGGGCGAACTCACTGATCATCTGGGGCACCAGCCTGGCGAGCGGGCCGAGGGCGGCCGGGACAACTACCGTAACGGGCACCGGTCCAAGACCGTGATCACCGAGTCGGGGCCGGTCGAGATCGCGGTGCCGCGGGACCGGGCCGGGTCGTTCGAGCCCCAGCTGGTCAAGAAGCGGCAGCGGCGTCTGGGCGGGGTGGACGAGATGGTTCTGTCGCTGTCGGCAAAGGGGCTGACGCATGGGGAGATCTCCGCGCATCTCGCCGAGGTGTACGGCGCGGAGATCTCCAAGTCCACGATCTCCACGATCACCGACAGCGTGATGGCCGGCATGACGGAATGGCAGAACCGCCCGCTGGACAGCGTCTACCCGGTCGTCTTCATCGACTGCGTGAACGTGAAGGTCAGGGACGGGCAGGTCGCCAACCGGCCCGTCTACATGGCGGTGGCGGTCACCGCCGAGGGACACCGGGACATCCTGGGCCTGTGGATCGGCGACGGCGGTGAAGGTGCAAAGTACTGGCTCCAGGTCCTGACCGAGATCAAAAACCGCGGCGCGGCCGATGTCCTGATGCTGGTCTGCGACGGCCTGACCGGCCTCCCGGACGCCGTGAACACCATCTGGCCTGCGACGATCGTCCAGACCTGCGTCGTTCACCTGCTGCGGAACAGCTTTCGTTACGCGGCCCGGCAGGACTGGGAGAAGATCGCGAAGGCGCTCAGGCCCGTCTATACCGCGCCGACCGAGGAAGCCGCGCTGGAGCGGTTCGTGGAGTTCACCGATGCCTGGGGCGGGAAGTATCCGGCGATCGTCCGGCTCTGGGAGGCGGCCTGGGCGGAGTTCGTGCCCTTCCTCCGGTTCGACGTGGAGATCCGCAAGATCGTCTGCACCACCAACGCGATCGAGAGCATCAACGCGCGGATCCGCAAGGCCGTCCGGGCCCGAGGGCACTTCCCCACCGACCAGGCGGCTCTCAAGTGCGTCTACCTGGCAGTCATGAGCCTGGACCCGACCGGCACCGGACGCAAACGCTGGACCATGCGGTGGAAGGCCGCGCTCCAAGCCTTCGACATCACCTTCGACGGCCGGCTCACCGCTGGACGCCGCTGAACAAAACCGACCGAGTTCCACCGTTCGCTACACAGACCCCGGCCCAGCCGCGGGGAGGCGTTGTCACGGTGTGGGGTCTGACGGTGTGCCGGGGCGTGGTGGAGTCGGGTTCCGGCTGTGTTACTTACGGTGTGGTGGGCAGGCCGGCAACGCCGGTGATCTGCTCCCCCGGGTACCGGTGCCCCTTGTACACGGTGACACGGGCCCCACGTACAGCCCCCTCCAATACGATCAACAGAAGATCGTCCCATCCGGTCGAGCAAGGTGACAGCGCCGATTGCCCCTCCAGCACGGGCTGCATGAGGAACATGAAGCTTCCCCTTGATGTTGGACACCTGGAGACTGGGACGTGAGGTTCCAGAGGAAGTAGTGCCAGGTGGGAAGTAAGAGCAACCGCAGCAGGCGGTACTCGGAGGAGTTCAAGCGCGACGCGGTCGCGCTGGTCCGGTCCTCCGGCAAGACCGTCACCGAGGTGGCCCGGGAGATCGGGGTCAGCGCCGAGGGCCTGCGGAACTGGGTCAAGCAGGACACGATCGACCGCGGGCAGGGGGTGCCGGGCGAGCTCACGAGCGCGGAGCGGGAGGAACTGCGTCGGCTGCGGAGGCAGAACCGTGAGCAGGCCGAGACGATCGAGGTGCTGCGAAAAGCGGCGGTCTTCTTCGCGAAGGAGAGCGATCGATGAACGACGTGTATGCGTTCATCGAGGCGGAGAAGACCACCCACCATGTTGCTCTGTTGTGCCGGCTGCTGAAGGTGGCCCGCTCCTCCTTCTACGCCTGGATGGCCGGCAAGCAGGCCCGCGCCGCCCGCCGGGCCCGCCGACGACGCCCTGGCCCACGAGATCACCGTCTTGCACATCGCCTCCCGGTGCACCTACGGAGTGCCGCGCATCCACGCCGAACTGCGCAGGCTGGACCGGCGGGTCAACCGCAAGCGAGTGGAGCGGATCATGCGTGAGCGCGACATCACCGGGGTCACCCGGCGCAAGCGCCGGTCGCTGACCCGTCCGGCGAAGAAGGCCGTGCCCGCTCACGACCTGATCGGACGCGACTTCACGGCCGCCGCCCCGGGGCAGAAACTGGTCGGTGACATCACCTACATTCCCACCGACGAGGGCTGGCTGTATCTGGCGACCTGGCTGGACCTGGCAACCCGCGAGATCGTCGGCTACTCGATGGCCGACCACCACCGCGCATCCCTGGTGGCCGACGCACTGACGATGGCCGCCGGACGTGGCCGGCTCCAGACCGGCTGCATCGTGCACTCGGACCGCGGAGCCGAGTACACCGCTGACGAACTCCGCCGGAAAATAAGCAGGTTGGGCCTGCGGCAGAGCATGGGCCGAACCGGCTCGTGCTACGACAATGCCGCCGCCGAGAGCTTCTTCGCACTGCTGAAAGCGGAGATCGGCACCCGCCGCTGGCCCGACCGGACCACTGCCCGCGCTGAGATCTTCACCTTCATCGAGACCTTCTACAACCGCAAGCGGCTGCGGAGGCATCCAGCCTGGGGCTACCTCACCCCGCTGGAGACCCGGCAGCGACACGAGCAAGAACACGCCCTCGCAGCGTAAGCATCGAGTGTCCAGCATCACGGGGAAACTTCAACATCCCGTGCAGTCTAGTTATGGCGTGGTCGGGTTGCTGACCGCCGTTGCGACCTCCTTCGGCCATGCGCTGGCTGGAGTTGAGGATGAGGAGGGCGGGATGGGCGGCGTGGACGCGGCCGGGGATCGGGGCGCGCTCAGCCGGTTGCGCGTCGGCGGGGCCGCCGCGCCGGGGCAGCCGTCAGTGCGGCGGTGACGTCAGGTGGGGGACGTCCGCGGGGGAGAGGTCGGGGCGGGCACGGTGCCAGCGGTGCGGGGTGGCGCCATCGGTCGGAGGCGTCGCGGGCGACGTCGACGCCGACTTCCACGACCAGCTCGGGCTTCACCAGTGTGACGTTCAGCTTTTGCTGGCTGCCCCATCCGGCGGAGAACGACCAGCC
>NZ_JBHVDD010000184.1:0-3478 GCF_042802995.1 Streptomyces sp. NPDC057438 | reverse complement strand
CCGCGAACCAGCGCTTCGGGACCAACTTCACCAAGGGCGACATGGACGGCGACGGCTTCAGCGACCTGGTGATCTCGGGCGGCAGTCCCGGCTCCGTCATCCTCTGGGGCTCCGCCTCCGGACTCACCGGCGGCACGGCCATACCCGGGTACGGGCAGTCCCCCACGACCGGCGACTTCGACGGCGACGGCAAGACGGACCTCG
The DNA here is from genome assembly GCF_042802995.1 of Streptomyces sp. NPDC057438. Lineage (NCBI taxonomy): Bacteria > Bacillati > Actinomycetota > Actinomycetes > Kitasatosporales > Streptomycetaceae > Streptomyces > Streptomyces sp. NPDC057438. The sequence continues at coordinate 3,274 of NZ_JBHVDD010000184.1, read as the reverse complement.
CCCTGTTCTCCTACCTATCCGGCGCGGGCGACGACCCGGCGAGCGGCGACGCCACCGTGTGGAAGGGCCCGGTCACCCGTGCCGGACAGCCCACCGCCACCCTGCCGCTGCTGGACAAGGCCGACTGGTGGGGCTATGACGCCAACGACGCGTCCTGCGCCACCAACGGCGGCTGCCAGGAGGACGGCGACTCGATCAGCGGGCCCATCCGCTCCACCCGGACCGGCGACGTCAACGGCGACGGCAAGGACGACATCGTCGCCTGGAAGTACGCGGGCGACGGCCAGTGGGGCAACCGTCTGTTCCTCGGCGGCGGCAGCACGGGCTTCACCAGCGGCTGGGTCCCCGCGGACGGCACGGCGACCGGTACGGGCACCGGCATCGGGGACGTGAACAACGACGGGTTCGACGACGTCGTGGTGGGCAACTACTGGAACGGCGGCAAGGTCCAGATCGCGTTCGGGTCGGCCTCCGGCCTGTCCGAGGAGCGCGTACAGACCTTCGACCAGGACCTGCCCGGCTTCCCCGGCGTGGAGGAGGAGGGCGACGGGATCGGCTCCACGGTCTCGGTGGCAGACGTCAACGGTGACGGCTTCGGCGACATCGCGCTCGGCATCCCGGGCGAGGACATCGGCGGCATCACCGACGCCGGGTCCGTCGCCCTGGTCCCCGGCAGCGCCTCCGGTGTCACGGGCGCCGGTACGCAGACCTTCCACCAAGACACCGCCGGGGTACCCGGAGTCGCCGAGAACGACGACCAGTTCGGCGCGAGCAGCGCGCTGCTGGACGTCGACGGTGACGGCCACGCCGACCTCGCGGCCGGTTCCCTGGCCGAGAACAGCTGGAACGGCGCGGTCTGGGTGCTGCGCGGCACGGCAACCGGTCTCACGGCCACCTCGTCCCTCGCGTTCGGCGCCGGCGACCTCTCGGCGCCCGCCACGGGCGCCCGCTTCGGCGCGCTCCTGCGCTGAGCGAGCCGATCGGGCAACGGGGGTTCGGTGGGGCGGCCTGGTGCCGCCCCACCGTCATGTCCCAGCCCTGGCAGCACCAGTCCTGGATCTTCATCACCGACCCCGGCTTCCGGACCAAGGCCGAGCGGGTGCTCGGCTTGTACGCCCGCACCTGGCGAGGCGTCCGGCTCGGCGAGGACGAGTACGTCATCAGCGCGGACGAGAAGACCTCCATCCAGGCCCGCTGCCGCTGCCACCCCACCCTCACCCCCGGCCAGGCCCGCGCGATACGCGTCAACCACACCTACGGACGCGGCGGCGCCCTGGACTACCTCGCCGCCTACGACGTCCACGCCGCGAAAGTGTCCGGCCGCACCGAGCCACGCACCGGCATCGACCCGTTCATGAACCTGGTCGCCCAGGTCATGAGCACCGAGCCCTACGCCAGCGCGACGCGCGTGTTCTGGATCGTGGACAACGGCTCCTCCCACCGCGGCAAGAAGGCCGCCGACCGCCTGGCCGCCGCCTTCCCCAACGCGGTGATGGTCCACACCCCCGTGCATGCTTCGTGGTTGAACCAGGTGGAGATCTCCTTCTCCGTCGTACAGCGCAAGGTCGTCTCACCCAACGACTTCACCGACCTCGCCCAGGTCGCCGACCGGCTTGGGGCCTTCGAAGACCGCTACAACGCCACAGCACAGCCGTTCCAGTGGAAGTTCACCACTTCCAACCTGGACGATCTGCTGGCCAGGCTCGACCGGCACACCACCGATCACCACGAAGAATCCTCCGCCGAGCCAGCTACATGATCAACCCCCGAAGGACTTACGGAGCCGACCGCTAAGAGGTCATCTCATTTGGACTGTTCGATAGTCTGCCGTCGTGGGGATCGTTGAGCGTCTGGTGCCGGATGAGTTGTGGGATCTGTTCGAGCGGGTCGTGCCGCCTGCTCCGTCGCGGCCGCAGGGCCGTGGCCGACGACGGTACGGGGACCGCGAGGTGCTGGCGGCGATCGTCTTCGTGGCCACGTCAGGCTGCACGTGGAGGCAGCTGCCCCCATCTTTCGGGCCATCGGGCCCGACGGCCCACCGCCGGTTCACCGAATGGAGCAAGGCCCGGGTGTGGGCCAAGCTCCACCGCCTGGTCCTGGACGAACTCGGTTCCCGCGGCGAACTGGACTGGTCCCGGTGTGCGATTGACTCGGTGAACATGCGGGCCCTGAAAGGGGGGACCTGACAGGTCCGAATCCTGTCGACAGGGGCAAGAAGGGCTCGAAGATCCACTTGATCACCGAGCGAACCGGTCTGCCCCTCTCGATCGGCATCTCCGGCGCGAACCTCCACGACAGCCAGGCACTCGAACCACTCGTCCGCGGTATCCCGCCGATCCGCTCCCGCCGCGGACCCCGCCGACGCCGCCCCGCCAAGCTGCACGCGGACAAGGGCTACGACTACGACCACCTGCGGCGATGGCTCCGCAAGCGAGGCGTCCGCCACCGCATCGCCCGTAAGGGCATCGAGTCATCCACACGCCTGGGCCGACACCGCTGGACCATCGAACGCACGATGGCCTGGCTCGCCGGCAGCCGCCGACTCCACCGCCGCTACGAGCGCAAAGCCGAACACTTCCTGGCCTTCACCAGCATCGCTTGCACCCTCATCTGCTACCGCCGACTCGCCAAATGAGACGACTTCTAAGGCACCAGATTTCGCATCACCGCACCCGGCAGCGAAGCATTGCCCGCCGCCGCCTTCGCCACATGACCGTCATCGTCGGCGAGCAACTCTACGATCACCTGGGGCGGGAGGGCCGGATGGCCCGCGGCAATGGGCCTCGCCTGGCCGTCCGTCAGGCAGGCGAGCAGGGCCCGCGGGGTCGCGTGGGGGTGGGCGGCGATTTCGAGGAACGCCTTGTGCACCGGCGGACGGTGGTGGGCGAGGTGTTCCAGGAGTGCCCCGGACGCGTCCGGGTTGGCCGCCACCGCCGCCAGGACCCCGACTCCGTGCCGGTCGACCATGGCCCGCAGTCGCGCCTCGGAGAGGCCGGGGTGCGGGGCGATGCTCTTGACCACCTTCGCGTCGGGGTCGGTGGCGAGGGCGTCGCGTATCTCAGCGGGCAGGTCGCGGCGCAGGGCCACGAGCATCCGTACGGTCGAGTCGGTCGAGTGGGCCAGTTTCCCGACCTCGGCCGGGGACGCGGCCTCGACGCGGGGTAGCAGGGTGGGGCCGATTTTCTTGGTGGCGATGAAGCGAACGAGGACGTCGAGGGGCACGTTGGGGTTGTGCGCGAGTCGGCGCCGTACGTCCGGGCATTCGTCCTCGGCC
>NZ_JBHVDD010000183.1:0-3573 GCF_042802995.1 Streptomyces sp. NPDC057438 | reverse complement strand
CGTGCAGCTCGCCGTCGACATGACCGGCCCCCTCGACACGGCCCGCCTGCGCACCGCCGCCGAGGCCCTGCTCGCCCGCCACCCCAACCTGCGGGCCGGGTTCCGCTCCAAGGGGCTCGACAAGCCGCTCCAGGTGATCCGCCGTCAGGTGCGCACGCCGTTCAAGCAGGTCGACCTCACCGACCGGGGCAGTGTGGCGGTCGCCGAGGAGGCGTACCGTGCCCTCGCCGACGCCGAGCGGTCCCGCCGGTTCGACATGTCCCGCCCGCCTCTGGTCCGCTTCACCCTCGCCGCGCTGCCCGGCGGCCGGCACCGGCTGCTGGTCACCGTCCACCACATCCTGATCGACGGCTGGTCGGTGCCCGTCCTCCTGGACGACCTGTTCGAACTGTACGAGCGCGGCGGCGACGAGACCGGTATGCGCCGCGTCCCGCCGTACCGCGAATACCTGGCCTGGCTGGCCCGGCAGGACCGGCCCGCCGCCCTGAACGCCTGGGCCCGGGAACTCGACGGCCTGAGCGAACCGACCCTGCTCGGCGCGGGCAACGGCCCCGGCGGCGCGGTCGTCCCGCACAGCACCACCGTCACCCTCAGCCGCGAGGAGACCGGGGAGCTGACCGCGCTCGCCCGCAGCCGCGGCTGGACCCTCAACACCCTCGTCCAGGGCGCCTGGGGCCTCGTCCTCGGCCGCCTCCTCGGCCGCACCGACGTCGTCTTCGGCGGCACCGTCTCCGGCCGACCCCCCGAGCTCCCCGGCGTCGAAACCATGGTCGGCCTCCTCATCAACACCCTCCCGGTGCGCGTGAACTGGCAGCACGAGGACCGGCTCGCCGATCTCTTCACCGCCCTCCAGGACCGGCAGTCCAAGCTCACCGCCCACCAGTTCGTGCAGCTCGGCGACATCCAGCTCCAGTCCGGGCACCAGGAACTCTTCGACACCACCACCGTCTTCGAGAACTACCCGCTCGGTGCCGAGCAGGCGCCCCCGCTCTCCGGCGGCCTGGAGATCACCGACGTCGACGCCCGGGACGCCACCCACTACGCCGTCAGCCTCGTCGGCCTGCCCGGCGACGAGCTCTCCTTCCGCATCGACTACCGCCCCGACCTCCTCGACGCGGCCACCGCGGAGCGCGTCGCCGCCTGGCTGGGCGGCCTGCTCACCGCCGTGACCGCCGACCCGGACACGACCATCGCCCGCCTGGACCTGCTCGACGGCGAGGAGTACGCCCGTGTGGTCGGTGAGTGGAACGCCACCGACCACGCCGTCCCCGACACCACCCTCACCGCCCTGCTCGAGGAGGCCGCCGCCGCCCACCCGGACGCCGACGCCGTCGGCCACGCCGACACCCGGCTCACGTACCGCGAACTCCACAGCCGCGCCAACCGGTTGGCGCGTCACCTCGTCGCGCTAGGCGCGGGGCCCGACCGCATGGTGGCCGTCGCGCTGCCCCAGCGGCCCGACCTCGTGGTGGCCCTGCTCGCCGTCCTGAAGTCCGGTGCCGGCTACCTGCCGCTGAACCCGTCCGACCCCGCCGAGCGCATCACCGGAATGTTCGAGGAGACCCGGCCGGTCTGCGTCCTCACCACCGGTGAACTCGCCGACCGCCTCCCCACGACCGACGCCACGGCCCCCGCTCCCGTCCTCCGTTGTGACGACCCCGCCCTGCGCACCCGTCTCGCCGCCCTCCCCGACACCCCCCTCACCGACGCCGACCGCCGCTCCCCGCTGCTGCCCGCGCACCCCGCGTACGTGATCTACACCTCGGGCTCCACCGGCCGGCCCAAGGGCGTCGTCGTCGAGCACCGGTCCGTCGTCAACTACCTTCTGTGGGCGCTCGACCTGTACCCGTCCGCCGGGCGCAGCACCCTGCTGCACTCGCCGGTCTCCTTCGACCTCACCGTCACCGGCCTGTACGCACCGCTCGTCCGGGGCGGCAGCGTCCACCTGACCCGCTTCGCCGACGGCGGCCCCGCCCCCGAGGCCCCCGCCCCGGAGGGCGGCGTCGCCTTCCTCAAAGGCACCCCCAGCCACCTCGCCCTCCTGGAGGAGCTGCCCGCCGCGTACTCGCCCACCACGGAACTCGTCCTCGGCGGCGAACCCCTGTCCGGCGCGCACCTCGACCACTGGCGCGCCCAACACCCCGGCGTGCGTGTCGTCAACGAGTACGGGCCCACCGAGACCACCGTCGGCTGCACCGCGTACACCGTCGAGACCGACGACGAGATCCCCGCCGAGATCCTCTCCCTCGGCACCCCCATGTGGAACACGCAGGTGTACGTCCTGGACACCGCGCTGCGCCCCGTCCCGCCGGGGGTCGTCGGCGAACTGTACGTCGCCGGCACCTGTGTGGCGCGCGGCTACGCGGGCCGCCCCGCTCTCACCGCGAGCCGCTTCGTCGCCAACCCGTTCGGCGCGCCGGGCACCCGCATGTACCGCACCGGCGACATGGTCCGTTGGTGCTCCGACGGCAGCCTCGAATTCGCGGGCCGGGTCGACGACCAGGTGAAGATCCGCGGCTACCGCGTCGAACTCGGCGAGATCGAGTCCGTGCTCGCCGATCGCACGGGCAGTGCCCAGGTCGCCGTCGTGGTCCGCGAGGACCGCCCCGGTGACCAGCAACTCGTCGCGTACGTCGTCGGCGACGACACCGACGGCCTGCGCGAGTACGCGGCGGACCGGCTGCCCGCGTACATGGTCCCCTCGGCGTTCGTCGCCCTGGAGGTCCTCCCGGTCACCGGCAACGGCAAGCTCGACAAGCGGGCGCTGCCCGCCCCGCAGCACGAGGAGACCGCGGCCGGCACGGCGGGCACCGGCCGCAGAGCCCGCACCCCGCAGGAGGAGATCCTCTGCCAGGTCTTCGCCGACGTGCTGGGCGTCCCGAAGGTCACCGTCGATGACAGCTTCTTCGAGCTGGGCGGCCACTCCCTGCTCGCGACCCGCCTCGTCAGCCGCATCCGTACGGCCCTCGACGTCGAACTCGCCATCCGTACCGTCTTCGAGCACCCGACCCCGGCCACTCTCGCCCGCGCCCTGTCCGGCGCGGACACCGCCCGCGCCGCCCTGACCGCCCTCGCCGCCGGCGACCGGCCGGAGGTGCTGCCGCTGTCGTTCGCGCAGCAGCGCCTGTGGTTCCTGGACCGTCTGGACACGGACGGCGGGACGTACAACATCCCGCTCGCCGTACGTCTGGAGGGCGAGTTGGACGTCGCCGCGCTGGGCGCGGCCGTGAACGCGGTGGTGGCCCGGCACGAGTCACTGCGCACCACGTTCCCAGTGACGGACGGCGAACCCCGGCAGCACGTGCAGGACGCGTCGGTCACCGTGCCCATCGCCGTCCAGGAGGTGCCGGAGGGCGACGCGAACATGCTGCGGGACGCCCTGCTGGCGGAGGCCGCCGCCCGCTTCGACCTGGCCCGCGAACTGCCCGTCCGGGCACGTCTGTTCAGGGTCGCGGAAAACTCCCATGTACTGATGGTGGTGCTGCACCACATCGCGGGCGACGGCTGGTCCCTGGCCCCCCTGATGCGAGACCTGGAAACCGCCTACACCGGCCGCGAACTCACACCCCTGCC
>NZ_JBHVDD010000182.1:0-3666 GCF_042802995.1 Streptomyces sp. NPDC057438 | reverse complement strand
GCCCGGTTCGCCGCCCCCTTCGGCGAACCGGGCTGCTCCCGTCACCGCGTCGAGGCCCCGCCGTCGGCCGGCCGGTGTCCGTGCGTACGCCCGCATCGCAGCCGGGGGCGCCCGCTCCCGGCCGCTCAGTTCCGCGTGGCCGCCCGGCCCGCCGCCGCGCCGATCGACTCCACCAGCGGCGACAGCCGGTGGGGCACCCGCTCCCTGAGCGCGACCTCCGTGCGCGTGCGCACGACGCCCGGAAGACTGATCAGTGCCTGGATGACGTCCTCCAGATGCGCGTTGTCCCGGGCCACGACCCGGGTCAGCAGATCGCCGCCACCGGTGATCGAGAAGGCTTCGATGATCTCAGGCACTGCTGCCAACGCGTCCCCCACGTCGTCCAGGTGCCCCTGCGTCACCTCGATGTGCACGAACGCCAGCACGGGATGGCCGAGCGCGGCGGGGGAGAGGAACGGCCCCGTGCCCGTGATCACGCCCTCGCGTTCCAGCCGGTCGAGGCGGGCCTGCAGCGTGCCCCGGGCGACGCCGAGGATGCGGGCGTACTCGCGCACGCTGGTGCGCGGCCGGTCCAGCAGCAGCCGCAGGATGCGGGTGTCGAGCTCGTCCACCGCCATGGTCCGTTGGCCTCCCTCTGTCATCCGCCGCCCAGGGCCGACTGTACCAATGGCCCAGTGAGCGGCACGCCGGTTGAGCCATCGGGCCTCCGGTGCTTTCCTGATGACCATCGATGGCGCCGCGCAGCGCAGGACGGCAATGAGGCCGGTCCGTGCCCGCGGCGCCCTTTCCATGCCGTGGAGGCGTGGAAAGGGCTCCAGTGGCCGGGCTTCAGGGGCCCGTCCGGGCCGAAACGAACGGGAGAGGGCGGGCGGCCGGCGGTGAAGAGGATGTTCATGGCTCCGGACCCGGGGCGCCTGAGGCTGCGGGTCGCGCTGCGGGCGGTGCTGGGCATCTCTCTCGCGGTGGCCTCGGCGGAGACGGCCGGACTGTCGCTGACGGCCTCGATCACCGGCGGGCTCGCGGCACTCCTCGCTCTCTTCACGGTCACCGATGCCACCGTGCGCGGCCAGGTGCTCACCACCGCCCTGCTGCCCGCCGCGGGCTTCCCGGTCCTGGCCCTCGCGACCGTGCTGCACGACGTGCCGGCGCTGCGCGACGTGGTCTGGCTGGTGGTGATCTTCTGCGGTGTGCACGCCCGCCGCTGGGGGCCGCGCGGCCACGCGCTCGGCATTTTCGCCTTCATGACCTTCTTCGTCACCCAGTTCCTGCACGCCGTCCCCGGCCAGCTGCCGGAGCTGTACGCGGCGATGACCCTCGCACTGGCGGCCACCTCGGCCGTGCGCTTCGGCGTCTGGTGCGTCGAGCGGCGCTTCCCGCCACCGGCGGCCCCCGCCCCGGGCGACGGCCGCGGACTCGCCCGGTCCACCACCCGCCAGGCCTTCCAGACGAGCGCCGCCTGCGCCTTCGCCATGGCCGTCGGGCAGGTCCTGTCGCAGGAGCGCTGGTACTGGGCCGTCGGCACCGCCTGGTGGATCTTCGTGAACACCACCTCGCGCGGTGAGACCCTGGTCCGGGGTTTCCGCCGCCTCCTCGGCACGGTCACCGGCATCCTCGTCGGCCTCCTGGTCGCCGTCCCCCTGCACGGCGCCCCGGCCCCGACCGCCGCGCTGGTGGCGCTCTGCGTGTTCGGGATCTTCTACACCGCCGCGGTGTCGTACTCCTGGATGATGCTGTGCGTCACCGTCATGGCGGCCCTGCTCTACGGCCTCCTCGGCGTCCTCGACCCCGCGCTCCTCGGCCTCCGTCTCGCTCAGACCGGGGTCGGCGCGCTCGGCGCCGCGCTCGCCGTGGCGGTGATCCTCCCCGTCACCACGCACGCCGTGACCGACCGGTGGGTGGGACGGGCCCTGCACGCGGTGCGCGACTGCACCGCGACGGCGGCCCGGAGCCTGGCGGGGGACCCCGACGCGGACCCGGCGCCGCACGTGGCGGAACTCGAGGCGCTCCTCGGACGCGTACGGCTGTCCCTCGGGCCCCTGGTCCACCCGCTGAACCCGCTGCGCCCGCGCAAGGAGAGGGCCCGCCGGGTGCTCGCCCTGCTCGACGACTGTGCCCGCGAGGTCCGGGGGCTCGGGGAGGCCGTGCGGGCCACCCGCGACGGACACGGGACGGCACGCACACCCCACCCCGTGGCTGCCGGAGCCGACCCGGACGCCTCCCACGAGGCCCTCCTCACCGCTGCCTGCCGCCGCGTCGAATCGGCCGTGGAGACGCTGGTCGGCGCGCTGCCCGACCGCCCCGCCCCGGCACACGCCTGCGCCTCGCACCCCGGCCGCCACCCCGGCGTGGAACAGGCCCTCGCGCACCTCCACGGCCTGGAACGCGCCTTGGCGGACCTCGCCCCTCCGCTGCGCGGCTCGACCCTCGTGCGGACTTTGGTCTAGACCTGCTGCTACTCTTCGCCCGCACACCGGGCGAGCGGGAGGGGACGGCAGTGACGACAGCGCCTCGGGCGGAGGGCGGACGGCGGCCACGACGGGCCTACATCGGGTCGTTCACCTCGGCGGGCGGCCTCGGCGTCCTCACCGCCGCCGTGGACGAGGAGAGCGGAGCGCTGACCGTCATCGGCGGCGCGGACGACGTCCCCGACCCGTCCTACCTCGCCCTCTCCCCGGACGGTTCCACCCTCTACGCGGTCGGCGAGCGGCCCGAGGGAACCGTGGCCGCCTACCGGGTGACCGGCGACAGGCCCGAGTTGACCGGACTCCCCGTGGCGGTGGGCGGCGGCCCCACGCATCTGTGTCTGCACGCCGGCCACGTGCTGACCGCCGACCACGGCTCCGGCAGCGTCACCGCCGTCCCCCTGCGCCCCGACGGCACCCTCGCCCCCTCCGCGTCCGGCACGCTCCGGCACACCGGCTCGGGTCCCGGCGCCCCCCGTCGTGCCCCGCACGCCCACCAGGTGGTCTCCGCCCCGGACGGCCGCCACTTCCTGAGCGTCGACCTCGGCACGGACTCGGTGCGGGTGTGCGCGCTGGCGGACGGCGTCCCCGTCGTGCTTCACGAGACGGCCCTGCGGCCGGGCTCGGGGCCGCGCCACCTCGCCCTCCACCCGCACCGGCCGATCGCGCTCGTGCTGAACGAACTCGCCGCCACGGTCACGGTGTGCCGCTGGAACGCCCCTGACGGCCCGCTGGAGGCAGTGGGAGAGACCTCGGTGCTCCCGGAGGCACCCGAGGGCGACGCGTACCCCTCGGGCATCGTCACGTCACCCGACGGGCGTTTCGTCTGGACGGCCACCCGCGGCGCGGACGTCCTCTCGGTGCTCGCCGTCGAGGACGCCGGGCTGCGCCTGGTCGCCACCGTGCCCTGCGGCGGCCACTGGCCGCGCGCCCTCGCCCACGCGGCCGGGACGCTGTACGTGGCCAACGAACGGTCGGGCGACGTCACCTGGTTCAGGGTGGACCCGGAGACGGGTATACCGGTGCGCGGCGGCTCGATCGAGGCGCCGGCGGCCTCGTGCATCGTCCTCGACATCTGAGTCCTGGACATCTGAGCCCGCCCTGGATGTCTGAGCCCCGGCCGCCAGAGGGCGACCCGGACACGGCCGAGGGCCCCCACCAGGGCGGGGGGGCGGGCCACCGGCCGGCCGGGGCCCGGGCGGCT
>NZ_JBHVDD010000181.1:0-3797 GCF_042802995.1 Streptomyces sp. NPDC057438 | reverse complement strand
CGCTCGAACAACTCCCACAACTCATCCGGCACCAGACGCTCCACGATGTCCACGAACGCAGACTACCGACCGAGCCAAATGAGACGTCCTCTTAGGGTGTCCGCGCCTCGGGTCTCCCCTACGCGACGTGAGGGCCTGACGCCACCACGGCAATGACCGGACACCGCCCACGGCAACGGCCCCTGACCGTATGACCTGGTCAGGGGCCGTTCACTCGGCTGTGGGTGGGGGATTTGAACCCACGGTGACTTGCGCCACGACGGTTTTCAAGACCAGTTGGCCCTGAGTGATCACTCGTGACTTGACCTGCTGTTTCCTTCCCCGAGAGCACCTGGCGACGGCGGCGCTGGCCAGGTTGGCCAATTCCGGGGCCGCCTCGTCATTCAGGCGCAGCCCACACAGGTCACCCAGCTCTAGGACGACGCCTCAGTCCGCTTTGCGGCTCCTCGACGCCAGTTGTCAAACAAGGCGTAGCCTATTACGGCGAGGACGGCCACGATCGACAAAGCTCGGACAACGCTCCAAGTTGTGCCCACAAGCGATTCTTGAAGTGGAGCTTCGTGTTGGAGCCGCATGGAAGTCTCGCCAATAGCCACGATCGGAACAAGCACCTGAAACAGGACGCGGAATCGGCCCCGGCGTGCCATGTGCCCACTTACCCCCAAGATCGGCCCTAGGATGCAGGACACCACGCACCAGAGCACGGCCATCGACAAGAATTCACCAAACGCGAAACTAGTTGTCTGCCCTGTCGGGTCGCTCAAGTCTGCCGACTCGTAGTCACCTTGCCCCGCTTTCACCGCGTAGTAGGCGAGCACCGCAATTAGTAGCGCACTCGTCCCTAGAGCGGCGGATCGCACTTTTGATCCGGTTTCGGCCATGCCTACGCAAAAGGCCAGGGCTGCCCAACTCCATCCGGCGCTAAGCACAACGGAGGCGACATGCCCCGCGTCCCCGCCCGTTGACTCGAACAACGGGCCGCTGATACCGACAATGACGCCAGCAACGACGGATGAAACGAGAGCGGGAACCAAGGGGCGCACAGAAGGTCAACCTTGAGAGTAGGTGCCCATCGAGAGCAAACGAACAGGCTGTTACCCGCGACGGCGCGCGGCATGAGGAGGCTAGAGGGCGATGCCTGACGAGCCGAAGCCCGGGCCATTGGCGCGGACCAAGAACTTCAGCAACGCAAGCGCGCCTGGCAGCTATTTCTAGTATTTGCCCCAGTAGGTGTAGCAGGTGTGTGCTGGGCCCGCCACCCCGGCAGCCTTCGCCCAGATGTCTTTCTCTCGGATGTCCTTATCCGTCTGACTGGCGATGGCGATGGACGCTGAGTGCTTCTTGGTCGGGTGGATGTAGTTCGAGTAACACCTCTTTTGTCCCGAAGTAGTAGTCGATGTGCCGTAGCTCCACGTTCCGCCGCCCACGCTCTCGCTCGCCATCGGGGTCCGCGACAGCGCGGAGGAGTCGAGCGGAACCGCCACGACGCCCCACTCCGTGGGCTTCTCACCGTTCGGGCCGATCAGCGCCGCCGGCGTCTTGACACCGCTGGACGCGGTGTAGATCTGAAACTGCGGAGTTGCCAAGGCGGGCGCCATGGTGGCGGCCAGAAAACCAGTGACCGCTACTGCCGCAACGGTGACACTTGCGCCTGTCTTCCCGAAGAACTTCAATTTCAGGCCCCCTTTGTATACACGTTGAACTTTGAATCATCAGACTTCAAAGATCAACATATAAGATCAAAATCGGCCAAGGTCATTTGGCCAGCGGGAATGATTCGGACATCCGGTGGGCGGCAGACGCCGTGGCCCGACCAGTCACACCTTGGCCGGCACCGAGATGCTCAAGCTCCACGGAGACCTCGAAGAGATCGAGATGAGCCGCGCTGTTCGCAGGTGTTCCACCACGCGTCCAGGTCACTGCGACGGCAGCGAAGCTGACCGTTCGGCAGCTTGATGAGTTTGGGAGCCTTGCCGCGGGCTCGCATGCGGTAGAAAGGCAGGCGCCGACGCGCAGTGCTGAGCAACTGCCTGCGCCTCGCTGTGGACCACGAGTTGCTGCCCGGCAATCCGCTGCTCCGCGTGCACTGGGAGACGCCCAAGGCAGTGGAAGAACTGGACGTACGCAGCGTCGCTACACCGGCACAAGCGCGGGCGCTGCTGGACGCGGTCCGCGCGCAGGGACCGCGCGGTGCTCACCTGGTCGCGTTCTTCGCGTGCATCTACTACGCGGCGATGCGCCCGGAGGAAGTGTCCATGCTGAGCGCTGACAGTGCGACCCTCCTGCGGAAGGGTGGGGACGGCTCATGCTCGCTGGCGCACGACCGCAGGTGGGGTCCGCGTGGACAGACGACGGCAAGCCGTACGGGGAACGGCAACTGAAGCATCGGGCCCGCCGCGCTGTCCGGCCCATGCCCATTCCTCCGGTACTGGTCGCCATCCTGCGCGCCCACGTCGACGAGTTCGGGACCACACCAGAGGGACGACTCTTCAGCGCCGTACGCGGCGGGCCGATCCGTTCACAGGAGTACGGCGCCGCGTGGAAGGAGGCCCGTCGGAAGGTGCTCACGCCCGCGCGGGTCGCCTCTCCGCTGGCCGCGATCCTGTACGACCTGCGGCACGCCTGTGTGTCGTTCTGGCTCCGCTCCGGGGTGAGCCTCGCCGAGACAGCCCACCGCGCGGGCCAGAGTGTGGCCGTGCTCCAGCGCTACTACGCCAAGGTACTGGACGGCGAAGAAGCCAGAATGAACGCACTGATCGAACAAGGACTGGCCGAACATGCAGGGGAAACCGACAGTTCCTGAGGCCGGCCATTGAACCAGCTGAGGGAGCCAGAGTCTCCCCTCACTACCCCTGTCGATCATCTCTACCAGTTGGTACCGTGCTGAGAGTTGTTCGCACTCATGCCCTCTATGCCTGATTCAACCCACTCCCCCCCGGGGCAATCAGGCAGCCCCCGGGGCGCCTCAACAGAGGTGCGGGGCAAGGGCGGAGGGTGCATGGACAGCAGTTGGGTGTGGACAGCAGTCGGTGTTGTAGGAGGTGTGTCTTTCGTCCTCAATTACGCACTTGACCAGGTAGCTCGGTCCGCGTCGCGAGTGACCACCGCGGTTCGCGCCATAAAGAAGGCAAAGGCCGCCCTGAAGAAGTCCGAGTAATACAGGCCCCTGTGGGTTCGTCCACAGGGGCCTTACCGCATCCCCGAATGGGATCGTCACCCGGCGGGCACCTTGCGTGGAGCGAGCGCACCGAGGATGAAGCTTGGCCGCAGGTTGGCCGCACGCACTGGTCAGAGGCGGGATGCCGCCGAACCAGGGTGAGACAAGGTGCATGCAGAAGGGGTGCCACTCTCCCGAGTGGCACCCCTTCTGACCTGCAGGCTTCTGACCTGCGATGCGGTGGGTGTGGGATTTGAACCCACGGTGACTCGCGCCACGACGGTTTTCAAGACCGTTCCCTTAGGCCGCTCGGGCAACCCACCCACGCCCAGCCCACCTGGGGCGGAGCGGGTACAGACTACCCGGCGCGGGCGGTGCTCGGGGCGTGGTCCACGTGGGGACCAGTGGCGCGGGGCATGGTGGCTCCGCGCGGGGTCCGGGGCGGAGTTCGGCCGAGTGCCGGTGGTGCAGAACCGCTACGACAGGCGTGGGAAAGAGCGTTGAAATGGGAGATCGTCATCCCGGTGTCGGCGACTTCGTCGCGCCGGCGGCGCTGTGGACCGTCGAGCCCGGAAGTGCTCGCGCTCACACCGTCAGGGCGGCAAAGCGCCCGGCGCCGGAGCACCCCACTGTGGGGTGC
>NZ_JBHVDD010000180.1:0-4476 GCF_042802995.1 Streptomyces sp. NPDC057438 | reverse complement strand
GTGTCGGAGGGGTCGGGCGGGGGCGGGCGGGCGGGGCCGGGTCTCGTCCGCGGGCCCGGTGGGGGCTGATCGCGCAGTTCCCCGCGCCCCTGAAAGCGCGGGCCCTGCGCGCCTGAAGGCTGAGGTTCTGCTGGGCTGGAAGCCCAGGTGGCCGGTTGCCTGACAGACCAGGCCCCCGGAGAGTGTCGGTGCAGCAGGGGAAAAGCAGGGGGCGCAGTCCCTGGGGGCGTGGGGAACTGCGCGATCAGCCCCACCCACCCCCACCCGCAGACGAACCCGCACCCCCTCCCACCTCACTCCACCCGATCACACCAACTCCTTCTCCAGCGGCGTCCGGAAGCGCGGTGTGACGCGCGTGTCACCCACCCACCCCCGCAGCCGCGAGGCCTCCGCCCGGATCGCCTCCTCGGCCGCCCGCCCCACCCCCTCCGTATCGAGCAGCCGCCAGACGATCTCCCCGTCGGAGCGCTGGGCCCAGCCGCCGATCACCCGGCCGTTCCACCACACCGTCGGCCCGACGTTGCCGCTGTAGTCGAAGAGGGCCGGCCGGAGCCCGGGGGCGAGGTACCAGTCCCGCAGCTGCCAGCCCATCGCCGTGGGGTCGAGGGCGGGCAGGAGGGCCGCCCAGGGCTCGCCGGGGTCGGAAACCGGCCCCTCGTCCTCGGCGGTCACATACCCCGTGCCCTCGTCCAGCGCCACGGCCCGCGCCCCGATCGCCGCCAGCGCCCGGCGGACCTCGGTGACACGCCACCCCGTCCACCACTTGAGGTCCGCCTCCGTCGCCGGGCCGCAGACCGCCAGCCACCGGCCCAGCAGGGACGCCTGAGCCTGCGCCACATCCAGCTCGGGGTGCGCCGGAGCCACCGCCCACCGGAACTGACTCGACGTCCAGGAGCCGAGCGGCCGTCCCCGTACGACCCTGCCCTCCACCCCCAGCACCCTCAGCAGCCGCGTCGAGACCGTGTGCGTCCCCTCGTAGCTCTTCCCGGCCGCGTACACGAACCGTTCCCGCAACCTCGGCTCGTCCTCGGCGAGTTCGGACGCGGTGGCCTGGCCCCGGCGGGCCAGCGCGGCCAGCGTCGACTCCTCGACCTCCTTCAGCCAGGCCGCGTCCGGGGCGCCGGCGGCCGCCATGTCCTTCAGCAGCGAGGCCCGCTCCCTCGCGGCGACCGTGATGCCGGTCGAGGCGTGCACCACGGCGGTCAGCCCGGCCGGGAACACGAACACGGTGTGCCGCATACCGTGCATGCGGACGAGCGAGCGGTCCTCGTACAGCGCCCGTTCGGTCTCCGGCACCGTCCGCCCCGGATCGGCGAGCCGCGCGCCCACCGCCAGAGGCACCGTCGCGGGATCCGAGCCGTGCAGCGCCACCAGAGAATCAGCCACCTCCTCCGGGCTCTCCGCCCGCACGAATCCGGCCAACCGCTGCCTCAGCCCCAGCCGCACCCGCCGCTCGTCCGCCCCGACATACCGCTGCCGCTCACCAGCCATGCCCACCGCCTTCACCCCTGCGCCGCGTCCGTCCCGAGGGCCCGAGAACGCGAGGACCCGAGTAGCGATCGGGTCCAGGCCCTCGACCGCATCCTCCCGGACCCCACTGACCATCGGGCCCCGATCCGCCCACGCCCGCTAGGTGTACCGCTCCAGCAGCCCGCCGACGTACGCTTCCAGCCGCGCCCTCAGCACCTCCGGCGTCAGATCCGTCCGCCCCGCACCTCGTACCGCTACGGAACCCGAGCCCGTGCTCACCCCGTACAACAACGCCACGCGGGCGAGCGGTGCCCACGTCGAGGTCCGCCGGCCCCGACGAGGTCTCCACCCGGTCCACGACCCCGCGACGCACCTCGCCGGCCGCGGCCGACCTCGCTCACCGCCGTCGGCCCTTGTCCCCGGCAGGCCGCGCGTCTCGATAAATGAGATGACCCCGCACCCGTCGCACGAGCATCCTGGACACGCGGAGCGAAGCCCCTCGGACACCGGGGCCGATCTTCCCCGCACAGTCATCACCCACGCCACGCCCCGAGGAGTCCCGTCATGGGCACCCTGATCCTCTCGGCGACCGCGGTTCTGGTCGTCATGGGATTCTCCAACCAAGTCCTCTGGCTGGCCGCCGTCGCGCTGCTCTACCTGTACGTCCGGTACGGCCGCACTGAGGGGGGTTCGTCGGGTTCCCCGGCGGGCGGCAATCCGGCCCAGCCCGGCTCCTACCGCGCGTACCGCGATCGCCGTGACCAGCAGGCGAGGTGGGAGCGCCGGTACCGCCGCGAACGCCCGCTGGCGACCCGTCGGCAGGACCGCGACAAGGGCGGCAGGTAGCGGCGGACCGCTCAGTACGACGACCGGTAGTTGACGTAACCGATCAGCGCGATGAGCCCTGCCACGCAGCCGAAGACGATCACCGTCGACACCCACGAGGACCGGCGCGGCCCGGCCGGGCCGGGGTCGGCACGGAAGGGCTGGGGCGCGGGCGGGTTCTCCTTCCAGCGCGCGGCGAGCATCCGGGCCCGGGCGGAGGGCTCCTTGTGCTCGGCGTTGTCCGCCCACTTGATGTCGAACTCGCGCTCGTCGTCGTCCTGTTCGGGCATTCCCGTGTCCCCCGTCATTCATCGAACAGTCGTGCCAGAACCATACGACGACGCCCCCGTCCCGAGAAGCGGGAACGGGGGCGCCGCCGAACGACTGACCGAGCGACCGGAATCACACGCCTGCCCGAGTGGGGTGTGGCGGTAGGCCCGGGATGCGAACCGCAGACTGACCACGATGATCACTAGCACGGTGATCAGCATTCAAGGTGTTTCACGCCGAGGTTTGACAGGCCTCACCGGGTGAGTACTCCGGCTGTAGATCGTGATCTTGCTGGTGGGGCTGGTCCGAGAGACGAGTGCGTCCACCATGGACAGCGTGAGGTACGTGGTCTGACGACGAGATGGGTGGCCGCTGGGCACGGCGCAGATCCCGCATGTCGCTGACAAGGGGTCCGGACCTGCCCTCGGACCGGACCCCTCGGCGCGTGCTGCTCCTCGCTAGGCCGCTTGGCCCGCCGGGTGGAAGTTGATGCGTTCACTGATGACGGGGAAGCCGGCCTTGGCGAAGTTCGCGGCCATGGGGAAGTTGCCCTGGTCCGTCGCTCCGCTGACGAACTCCGCGCCCTGCTCGACGAGGAAGTGGGTGCACTCCGCGAGGAGGTCGTAGGCGTAGCCGCGACCGCGCTGTTCCGGGACGACTCCGATGAAGCCGATGGTCGGGCCGGAGGGGTTGTGGGCCGGGATGTGGATGCCGGCCAGGTCGCCCTCCGGCGTGTACGCCGTCTGCCACCACTCCCGCGGGGAGGGGCACCAGTGGAAGAAGTCGAGTTCCTCCTGGGCGGCCTGGTCGAGGCCGCCCTCCTCGACGGCCCTGAGCGCGTGGGCGTCCAGGGTGGCGGAGTGGATGCGGCGCAACGCGTCGAAGAACACGGTGTCGTCGGGTTCGGCGCTGAAGCGCAGGCGCCGGGGCCGCTCGGGCAGACCTCGCTCCGGGGTCCAGCGGTACAGGAAACGTTCCACCAGGAGTTCGTACCCTGCGGCTCGTGCGGCGGCGAAGCGCGCCTCGGCGCCGGCGCGCAGGTCGGGCTTGTCCCGCCAGTCGCCTGGCAGGTTGATCTCGAGTTCGACCTGCCAGGGAGCGGAGCGCAGGAGTTCGGCCCCTGCCTCCTCCTCGCCCTCGGCCACGTCGAACCAGTTGATGTTGACGGGCTCTGGGTCGTCGGGGCCGCCCCACCACGCGCCGCGTGCGACGACCTCGCCGTCGCGCAGGGCGACGCGCTTCCAGTCGGGGCGGAAGCGGGTACGACGATGGCCTTCACGGGCACCCAAGGGGTCGGGGAGCGCGTCGAAGAGATGAGCGTCGCTCGCGGAGAGCGCGCGGATGACCGCATCGGTCATGGATTCCTCCGGGATACAGGCTGCTTGGAGCGCTCCCGGTCAGAACTCACGAACCACGCCGGGACAGCGGAAAGAGGGAGCGCTGGAAAGGTGTGAACCGCACGGCACTCGCCTCCTTCCATCCGTCTCAGGGCGTGGAGCCACACACTAAGTGATCTACCGAGGGCCCGTCCACGGATTTCCTACGCCCTGACCCGCGATCGATGCTCGGCCGTCCAGGTTCGGTGGCAGGTCCTGGTCGCAGGTGGCCCGGGCGTCGAACCGCGTCGAGCCCCGGTGCGGACCAGTGACCATGAGGCTTCCTGCCCGCTGGCAGGAAGCGTTCGAGGTCCTGATGGGCCGTATTGCGGGGCGGTTCGCGCGGGTGGAACAACGGCGCCGGGCACGGGCGTTCGTGCTCGGGTTGTCGTCGGGCCTGCCGCGCAAGAAGGGCACGCACACGGTGGGCGTGCAGCGCCGGTACACCGGCACCGCCGGACGCATCGTGGCGTCCTCGCTCAAGGGAAGGTCTCCCGGCCCCTGAGCGCAAAAGGCCGCCGGCCGTGTCCTTCCC
>NZ_JBHVDD010000179.1:0-4518 GCF_042802995.1 Streptomyces sp. NPDC057438 | reverse complement strand
CCGCACCACTGGCGCCCCGCGCGGACTCGCATCCGGTCACATCCCTCGATATATCCGAAGTCTCGGAGGACATGCGGTGAACGAACTGCCGCAGCAGCTGGTCAACGGCCTGCTACTGGGATCCATGTACGGGCTGGTCGCCATCGGCTACACGATGGTCTATGGCATCGTCCAGCTCATCAACTTCGCCCACGGTGAGATCTTCATGGTGGGCGGATTCGGCGCCCTCACCATGTACCTGTACGTGCTGCCCGACGGCACGTCCATGTGGGTGGCACTGCCCCTCATGCTCATCGGCGGCGTCCTCGTCGCCGTACTCGTCGCGGTCGGAGCGGAACGATTCGCCTACCGCCCCCTGCGCACAGCACCCCGCCTCGCGCCCCTCATCACCGCCATCGGCCTCTCCCTCGCCCTCCAGCAGGCGGTATGGGCCTGGTACCCCAACGCCCGATCCGCGATCACCTTCCCCCAGATCGAGGGCGGCCCCTTCCAGATCGGCAACGTCACCATCCAGACCGGTGACATCTTCCTGCTGCTCGCCGCTCCCATCAGCATGGCGATCCTCGCCTACTTCGTGATGAAGACCCGCACCGGCCGCGGCATGCAGGCCACCGCGCAGGACCCCGACACCGCCAAGCTCATGGGCATCAACACCGACCGCATCATCGTGGTCGCCTTCGCCCTCGGCGCCGCCTTCGCCGCCGTCGGATCCGTCGCCTACGGACTCAAGTACGGCGAGGTCCAGTTCCGCATGGGCTTCATCCTCGGCCTCAAGGCGTTCACCGCCGCCGTCCTCGGCGGCATCGGCAACATCTACGGCGCCATGCTCGGCGGCCTGGTCCTCGGCGTCGCCGAAGCCCTCTCCACCGCCTACATCTCCGACATCCCCGGCATGGAGCAGTTCGGCAGCCAGTCCTGGGCCAACGTCTGGGCCTTCGTACTCCTCATCCTCGTCCTCCTCGTCAGGCCACAGGGCCTGCTCGGCGAGCGCGTGTCGGACAGGGCGTGACACCGATGACCACACAGACCACCACACCCCAGGCCACCGGCAAGACCACCGCCGGCACCGCGCACAGCCTCGTGGGCATCCCCCCGCACATCGGCCGCGCCCTCGCCACCGGCGGCGGAGCACTCGCCATCGTCTCCACCTTCCTGGCCTGGACCTGGACCTCCGCCTTCCCCGGCGACCTCACCGTCTACGGCTACCCCGGCGGCCTCCAGGTCCTCGTCCTCATCGGCGGCGCCCTCACCACCCTCCTCGGCCTGTCCTCCTACGGCATCAAGGGCCTGCGCTGGCTCACCCCCGCAGGCGCCGACAGCGCCCTCAAACTGGCCGCCCTCGGCACCTTCGCCACCGCCTGGTACACGATCATCGCGATCAGCGCCAAGCTCGGCGGCGCCGTCAACCTGGAGCCCGGCGGCTGGATCGCGGGCATCGCGACCCTCCTCGCCCTCCTCGGCGCCCTCTCCCTGCCCTACGCACGGCCCGAGACCGAACCCGGCGACCCCGACGACACCGGCTGGGACCAGTACCGCCACAGGGCACGCAACCAGCGCACCGTCATCAAGGCCGCCTTCGCCTCCGGCACCGCCGCCCCCGCGCGCCAACTGCCCGCGTACGCCGAGATCCTCATCATCGTCGCCGCACTCGCCCTCGGCCTCACCGTCTTCACCTACGGCATCGGCACCGAGTACGACGAACTGTTCATCGGCTTCCTCATCACCGCCGGCTTCAGCTTCGGCGCAGCCGCAAAGGCCGGCCTCGTGGGCCGGATCTCCGCGCTCACCGCCAAGCACCGCAACGTCACGATGATCGGCGCGTTCGTCGCCGCCGCCGCCTTCCCCTTCACCCAGTCCGACGACCAGTACGCGACCATCGGCGTCTACATCCTCATCTTCGCCACCGTCGCCCTCGGCCTCAACATCGTCGTCGGCCTCGCCGGCCTCCTCGACCTCGGATACGTCGCCTTCCTCGGCGTCGGCGCCTACACCGCGGCCATGGTCTCCGGCTCCCCCTCCTCCCCCTTCGACATCCACCTGCCGTTCTGGGCCTCCGCCCTCCTCGGTGCCGCCGTCGCCATGATCTTCGGCGTCATCATCGGCGCCCCCACCCTGCGCCTGCGCGGCGACTACCTCGCCATCGTGACGCTCGGCTTCGGTGAGATCTTCCGGATCACCGTCCTCAACATGGACGGCACCTCCGGCCCCGACATCACCAACGGCTCCAACGGCATCTCCTCGATCCCGAACCTCAACATCCTCGGCTTCGACTTCGGCCAGGAACACACCTTCCTCGGCTTCACCATCGCCCGCTTCGCCAACTACTTCCTGCTGATGCTCCTCATCACGCTGGTCGTGGTCGTCGTCTTCCGGCGCAGCAGCGACTCCCGCATCGGCCGCGCCTGGATCGCCATCCGCGAGGACGAGACCGCAGCCCTCGCCATGGGCATCAACGGCTTCCGCGTCAAGCTCATCGCCTTCGCCCTCGGCGCCGCCCTCGCCGGCCTCGCCGGCACCGTCCAGGCCCACGTCACCTACACCGTGACACCCGAGCAGTACCAGTTCGCCGCAGTCGTCCCGCCCAACTCGGCCTTCCTCCTCGCAGCGGTCGTCCTCGGCGGCATGGGCACCATCAGCGGCCCCCTCGTCGGCGCCGCACTGCTCTACCTCATCCCGTCCAAGCTCCAGTTCCTGGACGACTACCAGCTCTTCGCCTTCGGACTCGCGCTCGTCCTCCTGATGCGCTTCCGCCCGGAGGGCCTCATCCCCAACCGGCGCCGCCAGCTCGAATTCCACGAAGAGGCCGAAGCGCCCGCAGTGCTCAGCAAGGCAGGGGCCTGACCACCATGACTACCGACACCACCACCAAGGACACCGCCCCCGGCTCCAGCGCCGCCGGCGAAACCGTCCTCGACGCCCGCGGCGTCACCATGCGCTTCGGCGGCCTCACCGCCGTACGCAACGTCAACCTGACCGTCAACAGCGGCGAGATCGTCGGACTCATCGGCCCCAACGGCGCCGGCAAGACCACCTTCTTCAACTGCCTCACCGGGCTCTACATCCCCACCGAGGGCGAAGTCCGCTACAAGGGCCAGGTCCTGCCGCCCAAGTCCTTCAAGGTCACCGCGGCCGGCATCGCCCGCACCTTCCAGAACATCCGTCTCTTCGCCAACATGACGGTCCTGGAGAACGTCCTCGTCGGACGCCACACCCGCACCAAGGAAGGCCTCTGGTCCGCCCTCCTGCGCGGCCCCGGCTTCCACAAGGCCGAAAAAGCCTCCCGTGAACGCGCCATGGAACTCCTGGAGTTCGTCGGCCTCGACGCCAAGGCCGAACACCTCGCCCGCAACCTCCCCTACGGCGAACAGCGCAAGCTCGAGATCGCCCGAGCACTGGCGAGCGAGCCCGGCCTCCTCCTCCTGGACGAGCCCACCGCCGGCATGAACCCCCAGGAAACACGCACCACCGAAGAACTGGTCTTCGCCATCCGCGACCAGGGCATCGCCGTCCTCGTCATCGAGCACGACATGCGGTTCATCTTCAACCTCTGCGACCGCGTCGCCGTCCTCGTCCAAGGCGAAAAACTCGTCGAAGGCGACAGCGCCACCGTCCAGGGCGACGAACGCGTCGTCGCCGCCTACCTCGGCGAGCCCTTCGAAGACGCACCCGGCCAGGACGAGGTCGCCGAAGTCGAAGCCGCCGAAGCGAACGCCGAGAACACGACGGACACCGTGCCCGGCAAGGAGAACGACCGATGACCGCACTGCTCGAAGTAGAAGACCTCCGGGTCGCCTACGGCAAGATCGAAGCCGTCAAGGGCATCTCCTTCAAGGTCAACGCCGGCGAAGTCGTCACCCTCATCGGCACCAACGGCGCCGGCAAGACCACCACCCTGCGCACCCTCTCGGGCCTCCTCAAGCCCGTCAGCGGCCAGATCAAGTTCAACGGCAAATCGCTCAAGAAGATCCCCGCGCACGACATCGTCGCGCTCGGCCTCGCCCACTCCCCCGAGGGGCGGCACATCTTCCCGCGCATGACCATCGAGGACAACCTCCGCCTCGGCGCCTTCCTGCGCAGCGACAAGCCCGGCATCGAGAAGGGCATCCAGCGCGCCTACGACCTCTTCCCCATCCTGGGAGAGCGCCGCAAGCAGGCCGCCGGAACCCTCTCCGGCGGCGAACAGCAAATGCTCGCCATGGGCCGCGCCCTCATGTCCCAGCCCAAACTGCTCATGCTCGACGAGCCCTCCATGGGCCTCTCGCCGATCATGATGCAGAAGATCATGGCGACCATCGCCGAACTCAAGTCCCAGGGCACCACGATCCTGCTCGTCGAACAGAACGCGCAGGCCGCGCTCTCCCTCGCCGACCAGGGCCACGTCATGGAGATCGGCAAGGTCGTCCTCTCCGGCACGGGCTCCGACCTGCTCCACGACGAGTCCGTCCGCAAGGCCTACCTCGGCGAGGACTAGCCGGTTCCCGTAAGTACGACGAGGCCCGCACCCCCCATCTGAAGGGG
>NZ_JBHVDD010000178.1:0-4553 GCF_042802995.1 Streptomyces sp. NPDC057438 | reverse complement strand
GCCTGTCCCCGCGCCTGTCCCCGCGCCTGTCCCCGCGCCTGTCCCCGCGCCTGTCCCCGCGCCTGTCCCCGCGCCTGTCCCCGCGCCTGTCCCCGCGCCTGTCCCCGTGCTTGTCCCCGTGCCTGTCCTGGGGCCGCTTCGGCGGTCCGCGCGGCCGGGGGCCCGCCCGGCACAATGGGGTCGTGAACGAAGCCATACCCGTCTCCCGGACCATCGACCAGGGGACCGCCAAGCTCATGCCCGACGTCGACCGCGAGCGGGCCTGGCTGCTGACCGTGGACGGGGCGCCGCAGTCGTACGTGGACCTGGACGAGCCGGCGCATCTGGAGTTCGAGTACACGCGCAGGCTCGGGCATGTGCTGGACACGGCGGCGGAGCCGGGGCGGGCGCTCGACGTCCTGCACCTCGGCGGGGGCGCGCTCACGCTGCCCCGGTACGTCGCCGCCACCCGGCCGGGGTCCCGGCAGGAGGTCGTCGAGTACGACCTGGGGCTGCTGGACCTGGTCGTC
Source organism: Streptomyces sp. NPDC057438 (assembly GCF_042802995.1). Taxonomy (NCBI): domain Bacteria; kingdom Bacillati; phylum Actinomycetota; class Actinomycetes; order Kitasatosporales; family Streptomycetaceae; genus Streptomyces; species Streptomyces sp. NPDC057438. The sequence goes on along the minus strand of NZ_JBHVDD010000178.1, from coordinate 4,044 downwards.
GAACAGCTGCCGCTGCCCGCCGGCGCGCGGGTCGCGCTGCACGGCGCGGACGCCGGGGAATGGCTCGAAGCGGCCCCCGCGGACTCCGCCGACGTGATCGTGGGAGACGTGTTCAGGGGCTCGCGCACCCCGGCACACCTGACGACGGTGGCGTACGCGCGGGCCGTCGAGCGGGTGCTGCGCGCCGACGGGATGTACCTCGCGAACCTGGCCGACGCCGCGCCCTTCACCTTCCTGAGGTCCCAACTGGCCACGCTGGCCACGGTGTTCGAGGAGCTGGTGCTGATCGCCGAGCCGGGAGTCCTGCGCGGCCGGAGGTTCGGGAACGCCGTGCTGGTCGCGGCTCATCAGCCGCCCGACATCGCCGCCCTGGCACGGCGCACCGCCGCCGACGTCTTCCCGGCGCGGGTCGAACACGGCCCGGAACTGCGCCGGTTCATCGGCGGCGCCGCGCCCGTGCGCGCAGAGGACGCCGTACCGTCACCCGAGCCGCCGGACGGAGCCTTCGGCATCGGCTGAGCCGGTGTCCGCGGCGGGTCGTCCCGAGGCGTCGGGCTCGGGCTCGGTGTCGGCCTTGACCTTGGCCTCGGGTCCGGCGGCGGCTTCGGTGGCGGGGACAGCGGTGGTTTCGGCGGCAGGACGGGCGGCGCGGACGGTGGCGGGCTCGGCGCCGGGTTTCGCCAGGGTCACGGGCACGGTGTGTCTGGTCAGGTTCCGTACGTCCCGGACGCACAGCACCGCCGCCGTGGCCCCCACGCACAGCGCGGCGCAGCCCCACAGGGCCGCCGTACGCCCGAACGCGCTCTCCGCCGGGCCCGCCAGCGCGGCGGCGAGCGGCACCATGGCCACCGAGCCGAACCAGTCGTAGGCCGAGACCCGGGACAGCTTGTCCTCGGGGATCTCCTGGTGCAGCGCGGTCATCCAGGAGACGCCGAACACCTCGATGGACAGACCGCTGACGAACATGGCGACGCACAGGACGGCGATCGGTGCCGGCACGGCGAGCGCGGCGGCCGGCAGGGCGAACGGGAAGACGCACAGGACGCCCACGAACAGCAGTCGGCGCGGCTTCCAGCGGGTCATGAGCAGCGCCCCGACGGCGTTGCCCGCTCCGAACAGGGCGAGCGCCAGGCCCCAGGGGCCGGGGCCGCCGAGGCTGTCGTCGGCGACCTGGGGGCCGTAGACCGCGTCGGCGGCGACCATCACCGCGTTCACCAGGGAGAACTGGACGACGATCGCCCACAGCCAGGTGCGGCCGGTGAACTCCCGCCAGCCGTCCCGGAGATCGGCGAGCATGCCGTGACCCGCCTCGCGCTCGGGTATGTGGCTCACGTCGAGGAAGGCGCGCAGGGCACCGGCGCACGCGAAGGCGACGGCGTCCACCGCGAGCACCCAGCCGGGGCCGATCACCGCGACCAGGGCGCCGCCGAGGGCCGCGCCCGTCATGGTCGCGCCCTGCGAGGCGAAGCGGAACAGGGCGAAGGCCCGGCCTGCCTGTTCGGCGGTGACCGAGGACAGCAGCATGCCCTCGGCCGCCGGGCCGAAGAACGCCTGCCCGGTGCCGCCGAGCGCGGAGAGCAGCATCATCTGCCAGAGGCGGGCCTCGCCGGTGAGCACGAGCACGGCGAAGACGGCCTGGGAGAGACAGTTGAGGGCGTTGGCCGCGACCATCACCCGGTGCCGGGGGAGCCGGTCCGCGACCGCGCCGCCGATCAGCAGGAAGAGCACCAGCGGCAGCGTCCGGGCCGCCGCGACCAGACCGACGTCACCGCCGTCGCCGCCCGCGTCCAGCACCGCGAACGCGGCCGCGATCAGGGCGCCGTTACTGGCGAGACCTGTGACGACCGAGGCCGCCGTCAGCAGCGTGTAGTTGCGGCCCGCCCAGGCGGGGCGGCGCGAGGCGGCGGGAGTGGTCACCCGCCGACTATCGCCGCCCCGCACCGTTCTGCAAAACCGTTTCCGCTGGAGAAGGGGCCAGATCGGGCCAGGAGAGCCGACCCGGGCCGGGCCCCCGGAGGGGACGGCTTCGCCGACGAGCCGGCCGACCCCGTGCCCGTCCCCGCGTCCGGCCCGGGCTCAGCCGCCCGTCGGCTCGCCGTACAGCCGTACCGTACTGAGGATCTTCTGCACCGTCGTGTCCGAGACCTCGTCCTTGACGTCCTTGGCGCCGTGGAAGGTCCAGGCGACGTAGTCACCGGCCGAGTTCTTGAAGGCGAACGTGGTCGCCTTGCCGTCGGTGTCGCACTTGCCCTTCTTGGTGACGCCCTTCGAGTAGGTCGTCGCGACACTGCCCTCGACGCCCGACGTCGTGGTGTACGCCTTGGGCTTGCCGATGGTCATCTTCTTCTTGGCGCCGTCCTTCTGGTCGGTGTAACCGCCGAAGACCCACCACGCCGAGTCGTTGCGGGCGACGTCCTCGGTTCCCTTGGCGCCCTGCTGGCCCTTGGTGCCCGCGGCGGCCAGCGAACTCGTCTCCTCGTTGCCGTCCTTGTCGTCGTCGGACGTGCACCACTTCTCCTTGAGGATGGCGGGTGCCGACATGCCGATGAGGACCGACCCGTCGCCCTTCTTGTCGTCCTCGAAGCCGATGAAGGTGTCGGGCGACTGGACGGCCCACTCGGGGGGTACGTCGAAGGCCGTACCCCACTTGGGGTTGACGACGACCTTCCAGCCCGCGATGGTCGGCTTCGCTCCGGCGTCCTCGCCGCGCGGGTTGTCCTCGGTGCTCTCGGACGCGGTCGGGGAGGGGGAGGCCGAAGGCGCGGACTGGGTCGTCGACTTGTCCTTGTCCTTGTCGCCGCCGAGGACCAGGAAGCCCGTCACACCGGCCGCCACGACGACGGCCGTGGCCGAGATGACCGCGATCAGCTTCGTCCGGTTGCCGCCGCCTCCGCCCGGCGGCACCGGCGGGCCCGCCGGGCCCTGCGCGCCCCACTGCGGTTGCTGCCCGTACGAGGGCTGCTGGCCCGTCGACTGGTATCCGGGCTGCTGGTAGGGGTTCGGTTGCTGGTACCCCGGCTGCTGGTATCCCTGCTGTCCCGACTGGTCGTACCCCGGCTGCTGGTACGGATTCGGCTGCTGCGGTTGGTGCTCGCCCCCGGGCGGCTGCTGCTGTCCTGGCCACATGGCTCGTAACCATAGATGCGCCGGGGGGCGGGGTGCCACGGGAGTCCCCGAAGCGCCTTTGCACTCGGGACGAACGGTTCCAAATCGGTGCCCACTGAACGGGCCCGGTGAACGCACGGTCCGCGAGGGCGACTTCGCCGTTCCTGAACGCGAACGTCTCCGGCCTGCCGTGCGTCCGGCACCCGCCCGTCCTCCTCCCCTCCGGCGGGGGCGGTCCGACGGCCCTGCGGCCGCCCCTGGTCAGACGTCACTACTCGTGGGTAACATCGCGGCATGAGCGCAGACCAGATGTCGATCGGCGAGATGCTCGCCGCCACCGTGCCGATGGCCAGGACCCTGAAGCTGGAGTTCCTGGAGACGACGCCGGAGAAGGCCGTGGTGTCGCTGCCGGACCAGGGCGAGTTCCACAACCACGTCGGCGGGCCGCATGCCGGCGCGATGTTCACGCTGGGTGAGTCGGCGAGCGGGGCGATCGTGCTCGCCGCGTTCGGGGACCAGCTCTCCCGTGCCGTGCCGCTCGCCGTCAGCGCGGAGATCGCGTACCGCAAGCTCGCGATGGGCCCCGTCACGGCCACCGCCACCCTGGGCCGCCCCGCCGCGGAGGTCGTCGCCGAACTCGACGCCGGCCGGCGCCCCGAGTTCCCCGTCGCCGTCGCCATCCAGCGCGCCGACGGTGCCGTGACGGGCGAGATGACCGTTGTCTGGACCCTGCGCCCCAACACCTGATCCACGACAACACCTGATCCACGACCGACCCGACCTCGCCCCACACTCGCCCCGCCCGGCTCCCACCTGTTCGGGCGCCGCGACGCGTCGAGGGGCGACCGTGTGTCCCGGGCGACGATGCGGTCCGCGGGACAACCTGGCGGCCGCCGTCGCCGTCCGAGTAAGCGGGTAGGCTGCCCCGGCGTGCGCTCC
>NZ_JBHVDD010000177.1:0-4771 GCF_042802995.1 Streptomyces sp. NPDC057438 | reverse complement strand
CCGGTCCACCGGAAACCCCGACACACCGTCCCGCCCCTCGACCACCAACTCCCACAACCCCGCAGGCGACACCACCCCACCCGGCAACCGACACGCCATCCCCACCACCGCCACCGGCTCCCCCACACCCGCCTGGAGCTGCCGGTTCTCGCGGCGCAGCCGGGCGGTCTCCTTGAGGGCGTCCCGGAGCGCCTCCACGACGGTCGTGTCGGAGGAGGACGCCGGGGAGGCGGGGGTGGCAGAGGACGCGGGGGACGACGGGGACTGCGGGGACTGCGGGGACTGCGGGAAAGGTGATGAGGAAGGTGACGAAGAAGACGGCGTTCGGGTCATGAGCTTTCTTCTCCCAGTGCTGTTCAGGACTCGATGCCTTCGCGGGCCATACGGACCAGTTCCGCCACGTCCATGGCGTCGATCAGTTCTTCCTCGGCGGCCAGTTCCTCCGCGTCGGCCGCGGGATCCGGTCCGTCGGGGACGGTGTCGTGCGCCCGGTCCTCCCCGTTCTCCGTGACCTCCGGGCCTGCGGCGGGGAAGAGTTCGGCCCGTAGCCGTCCGGCCAGTGCGGTGGGGGTCGGATGGTCGAAGACGACGGTCGCGGACAGCCGTAGTCCGGTCGCCCTGCCGAGTCGGTTGCGCAGTTCCACGGCGCTGAGGGAGTCGGCGCCGAGTTCCTTGAAGCTGCGGCGCGCGTCGACCGTCTCCGCGCGGTCGTAGTTCAGGACGGCTGCGGCCTCGGTCCGCACCAGAGCGAGCAGTTGCTTCTCCTGGGCGGCGGCGTCGAGTTCGACGAGCCGGGCCACGAGCCGGGCGCCCGGCGCTTCGCCGGACGCGCCCGGTCCGGGGCCCACCGCTTCGCGGATGCGTGCCGGGACGAGCCCGCGCAGCAGCGGCGGTACGTCGGTGCCGGCGGCCCGTAGCGCGGCGGTGTCGAGGGCGAGCGGCACCGAGCAGGCGTCGCCGGAGGCGAGCGCGGCGTCGAGGAGCCGCAGGCCCCGGTCGGGGGTGAGCGCGCGGATGCCCGCACGGGCGAACCGGCGGCGGTCGGTGTCGCCGAGCCCGGCGGCCATGCCGCCCTCCGCCCAGGGGCCCCAGGCCAGTGAGGTGGCCACGAGGCCACGGGCCCGCCGGTGCTGCGCCAGGGCGTCCAGGTAGGTGTTGGCCGCCGCGTAGTTGGCCTGTCCCGCGCCGCCGAGCAGGCCCTGCACGGAGGAGAAGAGGACGAAGGCGGCCAGGTCGAGATCGCGGGTGAGGTCGTGGAGGTGCCGGGCTGCGTCCGCCTTCGGCCGGAGGACCGTTTCGAGGCTCTCGGGGGTGAGGGCGTCGAGGACGCGGTCGTCCAGGACACCGGCGGCGTGGACGACGGCCGTCAGCGGACGGTCGGCGGGCACGGCGTCGAGCAGTGCCGCGAGCGCCGCACGGTCGGCGACGTCGCAGGCGACGAAGGTGGCCCTGGCCCCCAACCCGCCCAGTTCCTCCCGAAGTTCGACGGCGCCGGGAGCGGAGCCGCCGCGTCGGCCGACGAGCAGCAATTCGCGTACGCCGTGCTCGGTGACCAGGTGGCGGGCCACGGCGGCGCCCAGGGCCCCGGTCGCGCCGGTGATCAGCACGGTGCCGTCCGCCGGCCACGGCCCGTGACCGGGCACAGGGGGCACGGGCGTCGTGGCACGTGTCATGCGAGGGACGAGTACGCTCCCGGCGCGGACGGCGAGTTGGGCTTCGCCCGAGGCTTCCGCGGCCGCGAGGGCCGCCGTCAGGAGCCGCCGCGAGGCGGGTGCGTCGTCGAGGTCGAGCAGGGTGATCCGGTCGGGGTGCTCGGTCTGTGCCGAGCGGACGAGCCCCCAGACAGCGCTGTGCGCGAGGTCGGGCACGTCCTCGTCGGGACCCGCGGCGACCGCGCCCCGGGTGACGACGACCAGCCGGGAGGCGGCGAAACGCTCGTCGGCCAGCCAGCCCTGGGCCAGGGTCAGCGCACGCCCGGCGGCCCGTGCCGCGTCCGCACCGTCCGGGGAGGGGCCGCTCAGCGGTGCCAGGACGACGGCCGGGACATCCGCCGTACGGTCGATGTGCTCGGCGAGCGCCGGAAGGTCCGGATGGATCCGGACAGCGGCACCGGCGGCCGTCGGCGTTTCGGCCATGGGGGCCGCGTCGGCCGCGTCGCCGACGACCGCCCACCGCTCGGGGATCGCCTCGGAGTCCGGACCGGCGATGCCGGGCAGCGGAGTCCACTCCACCCGGAACAGCGGGTCGCCTCCCCCGCCCTGGGCCGAGAGCAGCCGCTCGGCGGAGACCGGCCGCCGCGACAGCGTGCCGACCGACGCCACCGTACGGCCGGCCGTGTCGGCGAAGGCGAGGCTGACCGCGTCGGGCCCGGCGGGTGCCAGCCGGACGCGTGCCGCGGCGGCCCCGGCCGTGTCCAGGCGTACCCCGCTCCACGCGAAGGGCAGCCGGGTCTCGTCGCCGCCGGGCAGCGCGCCCAGTTCGATGGCGTGCAGGGCGGCGTCGAGCAACGCGGGGTGCAGCCCGTACCCGGCCGCGGCGGTGGACTGCTCCTCGGGGAGGGCCACTTCGGCGAAGACCTCCGTGCCGCGTCGCCACGCGGCACGCAGCCCGCGGAAGGCGGGGCCGTAGCCGAAGCCCTGTGCGGCGAGCGCGTCGTACCAGCCGGCCAGGTCCACCTCCTCGGCGTCGGGCGGCCAGTTGGCGAAGTGGTCGGCGTCGGCCGCCGCCCCGGCGGCCGGGGCGAGCGCCCCGACGGCGTGCAACGTCCAGTCACCGCCCTCCCGTTCGCCGCCGTCCCGGCCGCGGGCCGGGGCGGCCGCGGGCCGTGTGTGCACGGTGACGAACCGCCGCCCGTCGGCGTCGGCGCCCGCCACCTGGACCTGGAGCTCGACGGCCCCTTCGTCCGGCAGCGCGAGCGGTGCCTGCAGGGTCAGCTCCTCCAGCAGGTCGCAGCCGGTGCGGCGGGCGGCGTGCAGGGCCAGTTCCACGAGCCCCGCACCGGGGAAGAGGGTGGTGCCGAGGACGGTGTGGTCGGCGAGCCAGGGCTGGGTGTCGAGGGACAGCCGCCCGGTGAGCACGAGGGTGTCGGTGCCCGCGGGTCGCACCGCGGCGCCGAGGAGTGGATGTCCGCCGGTACCGAGTCCGAGCGCGGGAGCGTCCACGGCGGTGACCGGTCCGGCACTCGGCCAGTAGCGCCTGCGCTGGAAGGCGTACGTGGGCAGGTCGACGCGGGAGGCGCCCGTACCGGCGAACACGGCCGCCCAGTCGGGGCGGACGCCTCGTACGTGGAGCCGGGCGAGTGCCTCCGCGAGGGTCCGCTCCTCGGGGTGGTCGCGCCGCAGCAGGGGGACGAACTCCGCCTGGGCGACCTCTGCCTCGGTCTCGTCGTCGGGGAGACAGTCGCGGCCCATGGCGGTCAGGACGGCGTCCGGTCCGATCTCGACGAACGTCGTCACTCCGTCCGCCCGCAGCGCGCGTACGACATCGGCGAACCGCACCGTCTCCCGGACGTGCCGCGCCCAGTAGTCCGCGTCGGCCGGGCTGCCGTCGGCCGGCCCGGTGACGGGCAGTCCTGTCATGTCCGACAGCAGCGGCACGGCGGGCGCCGACAGGCCGAGCCCCTGAGCCACCCGGCGGAACTCGTCCAGCATGGGGTCCATGCGGGGCGAGTGAAAGGCATGACTGACGCGCAGCCGCCTGGTCCTGCGGCCGCGCGCCGACAGCGCGTCGGCGATCTCCACGACCGTGTCCTCGTCGCCGGAGAGGACGCAGGAGAGCGGGCCGTTGACGGCGGCGATCGCCACCCGCGTCTCCCGGCCGCGCAGCAGTTCGGCGACCTCCTCCTCGGGCGCCCGGACCGAGACCATCGCACCGCCCTCGGGCAGCGCCTCCATGAGACGGCCGCGCTCGGCGACCAGCGTCACCGCGTCCGGCAGCGACATCATCCCGACGGCGTGGGCCGCCGCCAGTTCGCCGACGGAGTGTCCGGCCACCCGGTCAGGCCGCACGCCGAGGTGGTCGAGGAGCCGGAAGAGGGCCACCTCGACGGCGAACAGCCCGGCCTGGGTGAACACGGTCCGGTCCAGCAGGGCGGCGTCCGGGGAGTCCGCTCCGGCGAGGACGACCTCACGCAGCGGCCGTCCGAGGCGGTCGCCGAACGCCTCGAAGACCTCGTCCAGTGCGTCGGCGAACACCGGGAACCGCGCGTGGAGTTCACGTCCCATGCCGACGCGCTGACTGCCCTGCCCGGTGAAGAGGAACGCCGTCCTCCCGCCGCTCGGCACTCCGTACGGCACACGGGACGGCGGGTCGCCGTCCGCGAGCGCCGCCAGGTCCACGAGCATCCGCTGCGGGTCGTCGCCGACCAGCACCGCCCGGTGCTCCAGCGCGGCGCGCGTGGTGGCCAACGAGAAGCCCACGTCGGCGAGCCCGGCCCGTGGCGTCACGCTCAGGTGCCCACGCAACCGCCGCGCCTGCGCGCGCAGCGCCTGCGCGGTCCGTCCGGACAACGGCCACAGGACCGTCCCGGGCGACGGCTCGGGGTGGGTCTCCGACTGCGGGCCGGGATGTGTTTCCGGTTGCGGGCCGGGGTGGGTCTCCGGCTGCGGGCCGGGGTGGGTCTCCGGCTGCGAGGCAGGGTGGGGTTCCGGCTGCGGGTCGGCGGGCGCTTCTTCCATGACGAGGTGGGCATTGGTCCCGCTGATCCCGAACGAGGACACCCCCGCACGGCGCGGACGCCCCGCCACCGCCTCCCACTCCCGCTGCTCGGTCA
>NZ_JBHVDD010000176.1:0-4962 GCF_042802995.1 Streptomyces sp. NPDC057438 | reverse complement strand
GATCTGACCTCCGGGCCGGGCGCTGCGTGTGTCCACTACGGCGGCGGCGAGCCGGCCGAGTCTTCCTGGCCACGTAGCGCGTGACTCCGGCCGACGCCCTTCTCCGCCGCGGCCACCCGCATGCCCGTGAGCCGTTCGTCGAGAATCGGAGCCCGACCCGGCGCGGTGCCGGTCAGTTGCGTCCGGCCATGACGCCGCCGTCGACGTTCCAAACGGCGCCGGTGATCCAGTCGGTCTGGTCCGAGAGCAGGAAGGCCACCGTGGCGGCGACGTCGCCCGGCGTTCCCGTACGGCCGAGGGGGTGGAAGGTGTTGAACCCGTCGAGTACGGAGGCCACTTCTTCCTTGGGAATGAACTCCTCGTAGATGGGAGTACGCACGACGGCGGGGGCGACCGCGTTGACCCGGATGCCGTGCGGGGCGAGTTCCATCGCCAGGTGCTGGGTGAGCGAGTGCAGCCCGGCCTTGGCCATGGAATACGCCGACGAAGGCGTCGCGGCGATGGCCTGATGCGCCCACATCGAGCCGATGGTGACGATGGAGCCCTTGCCCCCGCGGGCGATGATGTTGCCCGCGATGGTCTGGGTGAGGAAGAAGAAGGCCCGGTTGAGAGCCTGGTAACGGTCGTAGTCGGCGTAGGTGTGGTCGACGAACGGCTTTGGGGCGAAGACTCCGGCCGCGTTGACCAGCAAGGCGGCGTCGGAGTGCTCCTTGGTCAGGTCGGCACGCAGGCGTTCCACGGCATGGGTGTCGGTGAGGTCGGTGGTCAGCACCGTGACATCGCCCGAGCCCGCCAGCGCGGCGGTGGCCGCCGCGGCGTTGGCAGGGGACCTGCCGGTAACGACGACGCTGCCGCCGGCGTCCAGGACGCGACGGGCGATGGCCAGGCCCATACCGCTGGTGCCGCCGATGATGACGGCCTTTTTGCCGGTGAGATCGAGGGTGGGTTTCATGCGCCCACCGTAGGTTTCACGGAATGCAGCCCGGTAGAGGATCCTTTGTGATGCGGCTATAACCTGAGCTAATCGCTCGCCGGGGCGTCGGACCCCAACGGCACGGCGGCTTCGGCGAGGGACTCCACGAACTCCTCCAGGTCGGCGGCCAGTGGATTCGAGCGGCTCCAGACGGCCTCGTAGGAAATCTCGACCGGGGCGCCGGACCGTACCAGGGGGCGGCAGCTGGCATGCCGCCGGGTGATCTTGGAGCGGGGCAGGAGAGCGGCGCCCACCCCGATGCCGGCCCACTCGTCCAGCACGCGGTAGCTGGCCGCCTCGCCGGGATAGGTGCGCAGCGCCAGGTCGTGGCCCCGGAACAGCTGGGTCGTGAACGTGGTCAGTCCGCAAGTGTCGGGGACGAGGATGTAGTCCGCGCCGGCGGCGGCGTCCAGCTCCAGCGGGCCCTCGGCGCCGGGGGCCCCGGCCGGGTCGACGACGACCACGGGTTCGCTGAGGATGATCCGGTGCCGGTAGGTCGGCATGGCCTCCACCGCGGGCACCAGCAGCACATCCAGCTCGCCGGACCGCAGGTCTGCCCGCAGCAGGCCCAGATCGGCTTCCCGCAGCACCAGCTCGCGTGGCCGGGACAGGCCACGCGCGGCGTCGAACGCACAGGCCACCAGGTCAGCGCCGATCAGGGGCGAGACGCCCACACGGATGCCGCCGGTGGCCGGGCGGGTCAGCCGACGCGCCTCGGCCACGATCGAGTCCAGCGCCCCGAGAGCATGGTCGATCATGGGCAGGACGACGGCGCCGTGGGCCGTGGGCCGTACACCACGCGGCGAACGGTCGAACAGTCTGACTCCGAGCTCCTCCTCCAGCCGCGCCACCCCGTTTGACAGCGCGGGCTGGGTGACGCCGTAGTCGCGCGCTGCGGCGCTGAACGACTTCGTGCGGGACACCGCCTGCGCATAGCGCAACCCCTCGACGTTCATCCCGAGCTCCCATCCATAAACCGAGGATATATCTCAATCCGTTGAGGCCGTCGACCGCGCAACGGATCGCCGCCCCGGGGCGGAAGCCATTCCGGACGGGCATCGAACCGGGGATATTCGTCGGTGTCTGCGTCGGCAACAGTGACGGGCACGAAGGCCGGTGAAGGTGCCGCCGCCGACGGCACACCGTGGGAGATCCCTACATCCCCCTACCTTGACTGCCTGGACGGATGAGGTGATGTCGAAGGCTCGTGAGAAGGCCGGAGTCGCGCCTGAGCTACCGGTTGAGGTAGTCGCTCAGATCCGTCGAGACTCCAGGTAGGCGCGCCAAGCCCGGATACCTGGCGCGGCCGTACGCCGGCTCCGTGTGCCGCAGGGCTCACTCTCCCCGTGGCCCCGCCTGCCGGGTGACCGACCGCAGCAGGGGACGGCTCAGCCCGCCGGACGCCAGGATTCCGGCGAACCCGGCGGCGCAGCACGCTGCGAGAACGATCACGCCGCGTGCGTCGAACGACGAGTCGCCGCCCGCCAGCATCGCCGATCCCCCGCACAGCAGCCCTGCCGCGACAGCCCCGCCCGCCAGCACCGTGACCGGGATCAGCGTCTCCCGGTTTCGGGCGGCGTCCAGGACCCGCAGTGGGGTCCCGGCCAGGTGCAGCAGGCCGTAGGTGCGGCGGCGGTCGAGGACGGAGGCGGCGGCGGTGATGCCCGGCCGAGGTGATGGCGACCGTGAACGTCACCACGAGCACCACCCGGGTGATGGTGGTGAAGTCCCGGGTGAACCGTGCCTCGGACCAGTTCACCTCGGGCCCGGTGATCGGGTACTGGTCGGGGATCAGGCCGGTCAGCGCGGTACGGGCGCGGTCCAGCTCGGCCGGGCCGCCGGACACGGTGGCGGTGACCTGGCGGCTGTCGTAGGGGCCTTGGGCCACGAAGCCGTCGTCCACGCCGACCACGGCGGTCACCCCGGCGGCGCGCAGACGCTGTTCGGCCAGCGTCCGCACCTGCGTCACCTTGTTGTCCGGGACGGCGAGGGCGAGCTGGTCGGGCCGTCCTCCCCACGAGGAAGTGGCGTCCAGGGTGAGCAGGGCGAAGAACCCGGCGACGAAACCGGCCAGGGTGAGCCCGGAGACGATCCGCCAGCCGGCCTTCGGATCGTCCAGCAGCCGACGTCCCGCCAGCAGCGTCGCCGGCCGCTTGGCCAGGGCGGTGACGATCCTGCCGAGCAGCCGGACCACCCAGGGCCCGATCACGTCCAGTGCCAGGAAGATCGCGGCGAACGCGTACAGCGCCATGGAGTCGTCGCTGCCGTACTTCTTCGTGATCCAGCCGTACCCGGCGACGACGACCACGAAGACGACCACCCGCACGGCGCTCGCTCCCCGGCTGCGCGACCGGCGTGCCACGCCCAGCGGGCCGACGACCACCTGACGGAGCCCGGCGAGCGCGCTGACCACGACCAGTGCGACCACCCCGGCCGTCACCGCCAGCAGTGGCGGCGCGCCGATCCACAGGTCGGCCGGATACCAGGCGCCGCCCGCGAGCGGCAGACTCGCCGCCACCGGCAGCAGCACCGCGTACCCCACGACGCCGAGCAGCGCCCCGGCCGCCCCGGTCAGCAGCGCCTCGGCGGCCGTCAGCCCGGCGATACGGCCCGGCGTGGCGCCGATCAGGCGGAGTGCGGCGAGCCGCTGGTCGCGGCGGGAGACCGACAGCCGGGCGGCGGAGGCCCCCAGCACCAGCAGCGGAACGATGACGAGGACGGTGGCGACCCGGGCCAGGGACTCGTATATCCCGCCCATGCCGTCCGCGAGCGGCGCGCCGGTGAAGGACGCGACGCGCGTGGGGGAGGCGATGTCGCCGACCCGGCGGGGATCGGGCTCGCGCGGGGTGGTGACCGCCGGGTCGGTGGAGCGGTGTCCGATCACCGCGACGAGTTCGCCGGGGTGGTCCAGCGCCGCGCGGCCCAGCGTTCCGGTGGGTGTGCCTGGGACGGGGTGGCGGTCGGCGGGCAGCCGGTCGAGCAGTGCGCCGAGCGCCGGGGAGACCCACAGGTCGCCCGGGGCGGGGAAACGGTCGAGGCCGGGCGGGGCGGGAGCGGTGCGTCCGGGCAGCCGGGCGACGTCCACGACGGTGACGGGCACTCCCCGGCTGAACGTCGTGCCGACCGCCTCGACGGCCACCGGACGGGAGGACTCCACCGGGTTGCGCCAGTCGGTGCGGTCCGAGCGGTGCTGGAAGCCCAGGTTCATCGCGACGCACAGCAGCAGGAGTGTGGTGGACACGGCCGCCGCCGCGACCGCGAGCCCGGTGGCGAGCAGGCCGGTGCGGCCGCCTGCCCGGGTGAGCCGCCAGGTCAGCGCCCAGGTCGTACGGTCCAGTGCCCTCATCGCGAGTACCCCGCCTTCGTCTCGGCGCCGGTCTCCGTCTCGGCCTGGGCTCCGGCCAGCAGGCCGTCGCGGACCTGTACCGTGCGGTCGCACCAGCGGGCCACGTTCGCGTCGTGGGTGACGACGACCAGGGCCGCGCCCTGGCTGCGGCTGACGTCCACCAGCAGGTGGAACACGTCCAGGCCGGTGGCCTGGTCCAGCGCGCCGGTCGGCTCGTCCGCGAAGATCACTTTCGGGCGGCCGACCAGGGCCCGGGCGATGGCGACGCGCTGCGCCTGGCCTCCGGACAACTGCCCGGGACGCCGACTCTCCAGGCCCTGCAGCCCCAGCGGTCCGAACCACTGCCGGGCCTGCTCGACGGCCTCCCGGCGGGCCGTGCCGCCGAGCATCAGCGGCAGGGCCACGTTCTCGTCGGCGGGCAGTTCCGGCAGCAGCTGGCCGGACTGGAAGACGAAGCCGAACGCGGTGCGGCGCAGGTCGCTGCGGGCCGGTTCGCGGAGTTGGTCGATCCGCTTGCCGTCCAGCAGGACTTCTCCGGAGTCGGGTCGTTCGATCCCGGCAAGGCAGTGCAGCAGAGTGGACTTGCCGGAGCCGGACGGGCCCATCACGGCGACGAGTTCACCGGTGTGCACGGAGAGGTTGA
>NZ_JBHVDD010000175.1:2572-5252 GCF_042802995.1 Streptomyces sp. NPDC057438 | reverse complement strand
GTTCGGCGGCGTCCTACTCTCCCACAGGGTCCCCCCTGCAGTACCATCGGCGCTGTAAGGCTTAGCTTCCGGGTTCGGAATGTAACCGGGCGTTTCCCTCACGCTATGACCACCGAAACACTATGAAACACTCAACCGCACCACACCCGTGACCCTGGATGCGGGGTTGTTCGTGGTTTCAGAACCAACACAGTGGACGCGAGCAACTGAGGACAAGCCCTCGGCCTATTAGTACCAGTCAACTCCACCCGTTACCAGGCTTCCATATCTGGCCTATCAACCCAGTCGTCTACTGGGAGCCTTACCCCATCAAGTGGGTGGGAATACTCATCTCGAAGCAGGCTTCCCGCTTAGATGCTTTCAGCGGTTATCCCTCCCGAACGTAGCCAACCAGCCATGCCCTTGGCAGAACAACTGGCACACCAGAGGTTCGTCCGTCCCGGTCCTCTCGTACTAGGGACAGCCCTTCTCAATATTCCTGCGCGCGCAGCGGATAGGGACCGAACTGTCTCACGACGTTCTAAACCCAGCTCGCGTACCGCTTTAATGGGCGAACAGCCCAACCCTTGGGACCGACTCCAGCCCCAGGATGCGACGAGCCGACATCGAGGTGCCAAACCATCCCGTCGATATGGACTCTTGGGGAAGATCAGCCTGTTATCCCCGGGGTACCTTTTATCCGTTGAGCGACGGCGCTTCCACAAGCCACCGCCGGATCACTAGTCCCGACTTTCGTCCCTGCTCGACCCGTCGGTCTCACAGTCAAGCTCCCTTGTGCACTTACACTCACCACCTGATTGCCAACCAGGCTGAGGGAACCTTTGGGCGCCTCCGTTACCCTTTGGGAGGCAACCGCCCCAGTTAAACTACCCATCAGACACTGTCCCCGATCCGGATCACGGACCCGGGTTAGACATCCAGCACGACCAGACTGGTATTTCAACGACGACTCCACCCGAACTGGCGTCCGAGCTTCACAGTCTCCCAGCTATCCTACACAAGCCGAACCGAACACCAATATCAAACTGTAGTAAAGGTCCCGGGGTCTTTCCGTCCTGCTGCGCGAAACGAGCATCTTTACTCGTAGTGCAATTTCACCGGGCCTATGGTTGAGACAGTCGAGAAGTCGTTACGCCATTCGTGCAGGTCGGAACTTACCCGACAAGGAATTTCGCTACCTTAGGATGGTTATAGTTACCACCGCCGTTTACTGGCGCTTAAGTTCTCAGCTTCGCCACCCCGAAGAGTGACTAACCGGTCCCCTTAACGTTCCAGCACCGGGCAGGCGTCAGTCCGTATACATCGCCTTACGGCTTCGCACGGACCTGTGTTTTTAGTAAACAGTCGCTTCTCGCTGGTCTCTGCGGCCACCCCCAGCTCACCGAGTAAATCGGATCACCAGTGATGGCCCCCCTTCTCCCGAAGTTACGGGGGCATTTTGCCGAGTTCCTTAACCATAGTTCACCCGAACGCCTCGGTATTCTCTACCTGACCACCTGAGTCGGTTTAGGGTACGGGCCGCCATGAAACTCGCTAGAGGCTTTTCTCGACAGCATAGGATCATCCACTTCACCACAATCGGCTCGGCATCAGGTCTCAGCCTCATGTACGACGGATTTACCTATCGCACGGCCTACACCCTTACCCCGGGACAACCACCGCCCGGGATGGACTACCTTCCTGCGTCACCCCATCACTCACCTACTGCAAGTCTGGTTCGTCGGCTCCACCACTCCCCTTCACCCGAAGGATCCGGGGCGGCTTCACGGACTTAGCATCGCCTGGTTCGATGTTTGACGCTTCACAGCGGGTACCGGAATATCAACCGGTTATCCATCGACTACGCCTGTCGGCCTCGCCTTAGGTCCCGACTTACCCTGGGCAGATCAGCTTGACCCAGGAACCCTTGGTCAATCGGCGCAAACGTTTCTCACGTTTGTATCGCTACTCATGCCTGCATTCTCACTCGTGAACCGTCCACCACTGCCTTCCGGCGCGGCTTCACCCGGCACACGACGCTCCCCTACCCATCCCAGCAGGCGTTGGCCCTATATACTGGAATGACACGACTTCGGCGGTACGCTTGAGCCCCGCTACATTGTCGGCGCGGAATCACTAGACCAGTGAGCTATTACGCACTCTTTCAAGGGTGGCTGCTTCTAAGCCAACCTCCTGGTTGTCTCTGCGACTCCACATCCTTTCCCACTTAGCGTACGCTTAGGGGCCTTAGTCGATGCTCTGGGCTGTTTCCCTCTCGACCATGGAGCTTATCCCCCACAGTCTCACTGCCGCGCTCTCACTTACCGGCATTCGGAGTTTGGCTAAGGTCAGTAACCCGGTAGGGCCCATCGCCTATCCAGTGCTCTACCTCCGGCAAGAAACACACGACGCTGCACCTAAATGCATTTCGGGGAGAACCAGCTATCACGGAGTTTGATTGGCCTTTCACCCCTAACCACAGGTCATCCCCCAGGTTTTCAACCCTGGTGGGTTCGGTCCTCCACGAAGTCTTACCTCCGCTTCAACCTGCCCATGGCTAGATCACTCCGCTTCGGGTCTTGAGCGTGCTACTGAACCGCCCTGTTCGGACTCGCTTTCGCTACGGCTACCCCACCCGGGTTAACCTCGCAACACACCGCAAACTCGCAGGCTCATTCTTCAAAAGGCACGCAGTCACGAG
>NZ_JBHVDD010000175.1:0-2480 GCF_042802995.1 Streptomyces sp. NPDC057438 | reverse complement strand
TACGTCCGACGCTCCCACGGCTTGTAGGCACACGGTTTCAGGTACTATTTCACTCCGCTCCCGCGGTACTTTTCACCATTCCCTCACGGTACTATCCGCTATCGGTCACCAGGGAATATTTAGGCTTAGCGGGTGGTCCCGCCAGATTCACACGGGATTTCTCGGGCCCCGTGCTACTTGGGTGTCTCTCAAACGAGCCGTCAATGTTTCAGCTACGGGGGTCTTACCCTCTACGCCGGACCTTTCGCATGTCCTTCGCCTACATCAACGGTTTCTGACTCGTCTCACAGCCGGCAGACTGTGAAAGAGAGATCCCACAACCCCGTATACGCAACCCCTGCCGGGTCTCACACGCATACGGTTTGGCCTCATCCGGTTTCGCTCGCCACTACTCCCGGAATCACGGTTGTTTTCTCTTCCTGCGGGTACTGAGATGTTTCACTTCCCCGCGTTCCCTCCACTTGCCCTATGTGTTCAGGCAAGGGTGACAGCCCATGACGACTGCCGGGTTTCCCCATTCGGACACCCCCGGATCAAAGCCTGGTTGACGACTCCCCGGGGCCTATCGTGGCCTCCCACGTCCTTCATCGGTTCCTGGTGCCAAGGCATCCACCGTGCGCCCTTAAAAACTTGGCCACAGATGCTCGCGTCCACTGTGCAGTTCTCAAACAACGACCAACCACCCATCACCCCCGGATAACCACCGGAGTTCACTGGGGCCGGCACTGAAGGCAACCTGAACGGCCATACCCTCAGACACCCAACAGCGTGCCCGACACCCTCGCCACTCATGATCAGCGTTCCACGCTCCGAAGAGCAGTACTGGCAGCCCGAGATGACTGAGAGTGCCGAATAATCAACGTTCCACCCATGAGCTAACCAGCATCAGACATTCGCTGATGTACTGGCCTCTGACCTCACCCCGTAGGGATCGGTAGAAGTGCTCCTTAGAAAGGAGGTGATCCAGCCGCACCTTCCGGTACGGCTACCTTGTTACGACTTCGTCCCAATCGCCAGTCCCACCTTCGACAGCTCCCTCCCTTACGGGTTGGGCCACCGGCTTCGGGTGTTACCGACTTTCGTGACGTGACGGGCGGTGTGTACAAGGCCCGGGAACGTATTCACCGCAGCAATGCTGATCTGCGATTACTAGCAACTCCGACTTCATGGGGTCGAGTTGCAGACCCCAATCCGAACTGAGACAGGCTTTTTGAGATTCGCTCCGCCTCACGGCTTCGCAGCTCATTGTACCTGCCATTGTAGCACGTGTGCAGCCCAAGACATAAGGGGCATGATGACTTGACGTCGTCCCCACCTTCCTCCGAGTTGACCCCGGCAGTCTCCTGTGAGTCCCCATCACCCCGAAGGGCATGCTGGCAACACAGAACAAGGGTTGCGCTCGTTGCGGGACTTAACCCAACATCTCACGACACGAGCTGACGACAGCCATGCACCACCTGTACACCGACCACAAGGGGGCGACCATCTCTGGCCGTTTCCGGTGTATGTCAAGCCTTGGTAAGGTTCTTCGCGTTGCGTCGAATTAAGCCACATGCTCCGCTGCTTGTGCGGGCCCCCGTCAATTCCTTTGAGTTTTAGCCTTGCGGCCGTACTCCCCAGGCGGGGAACTTAATGCGTTAGCTGCGGCACCGACGACGTGGAATGTCGCCAACACCTAGTTCCCACCGTTTACGGCGTGGACTACCAGGGTATCTAATCCTGTTCGCTCCCCACGCTTTCGCTCCTCAGCGTCAGTAATGGCCCAGAGATCCGCCTTCGCCACCGGTGTTCCTCCTGATATCTGCGCATTTCACCGCTACACCAGGAATTCCGATCTCCCCTACCACACTCTAGTCTGCCCGTATCGAATGCAGACCCGGGGTTAAGCCCCGGGCTTTCACATCCGACGCGACAGACCGCCTACGAGCTCTTTACGCCCAATAATTCCGGACAACGCTCGCGCCCTACGTATTACCGCGGCTGCTGGCACGTAGTTAGCCGGCGCTTCTTCTGCAGGTACCGTCACTCTCGCTTCTTCCCTGCTGAAAGAGGTTTACAACCCGAAGGCCGTCATCCCTCACGCGGCGTCGCTGCATCAGGCTTTCGCCCATTGTGCAATATTCCCCACTGCTGCCTCCCGTAGGAGTCTGGGCCGTGTCTCAGTCCCAGTGTGGCCGGTCGCCCTCTCAGGCCGGCTACCCGTCGTCGCCTTGGTGAGCCGTTACCTCACCAACAAGCTGATAGGCCGCGGGCTCATCCTTCACCGCCGGAGCTTTCCACACTCATCGGATGCCCGAGAGTGTCGTATCCGGTATTAGACCCCGTTTCCAGGGCTTGTCCCAGAGTGAAGGGCAGATTGCCCACGTGTTACTCACCCGTTCGCCACTAATCCCCACCGAAGTGGTTCATCGTTCGACTTGCATGTGTTAAGCACGCCGCCAGCGTTCGTCCTGAGCCAGGATCAAACTCTCCGTGAATGT
>NZ_JBHVDD010000174.1:0-5520 GCF_042802995.1 Streptomyces sp. NPDC057438 | reverse complement strand
GGTGACGGCTTGAGCACCACCGTGCAGCCCGCGGCCAGCGCGGGGGCGGAGCCCCTCGCGGTGTTCTGCAGCGGGTAGTTGAACGGGATGATCTGGCCGGAGACGCCGATCGGCTCACGGACGGTGTAGTCGAGCAGACCAGGGCCGAGGGGGATCGTGGTGCCGCCGAGCTTGTCGGCGACGCCCGCGTAGAACTCGAAGTAGCGGGCGGCGGACTCGACATCGGCCTTGGCCTGGCGGAGCGGCTTGCCGACGTCCTGGCTCTCCAGCCGGGCCAGCCGTTCACGCTGTGAGCGGATGGCCTCGGCGATGCGGTACAGGATCCTGCCCCGGTCGGCGGCCCGCAGCCCGGCCCACTCGGGCGCGGTGAACGCTGCCCGGGCGGCGGCCACCGCCTGGTCCACGTCCGCCGGGCCGGCCAGCACCACCTCGGCGAAGGCAGTCCCGTTCGACGGATCGAGGACGGTGAGGGTGCGGTGGTCGGCGGCCCGCACCTGCTTGCCGCCGACGAGAAGCAACTGCATGTCGCCGCTCATGCCCGGATCTCTCCCTGCACCTCGCCGAAGATGACGACCTCGTCGCCGGGGCGGACGGTACGGATCCGGCGCACCCAGAGCACGATGCCGTCCTGTGGGGCACGGACCTCCTCCAGCGTGTTGCCGTAGTGGTCGACGACGTGGGCGATCAGGTCGCCTTCCTTGCAGGTCTCCCCCGGCTCGGCGTGCCCGAGGAAGAAGCCGCCGGCCTTGGAGCGGGCGAAGGTGCCGGAGACGGCCGTATAGGTGACCCTCCGCTCCGCCTCGCCGTCGATCATGCCGAGTTGCCGCATGATGTTGCGGATCGAGTGGATGTGCAACTCGACGTTCTGCTCGCGGTAGGTGCCGCCGCCGACCTCGATGGTGATGGCGGGCTTACCGGCCGCGAGGGTGGGGTGGCGGACCGTGCCGCCCCACTTGCCGCCCTTCCAGACCAGCCCGTGCCCGGCGGCCAGGGCGAGGTCCGTCGCCAGGTCCTCGTAGCCGCCCTGGAGGATGACGAGCGGGGCGATCTCGCCGAAGGTGCCGCCGGTGTGCAGGTCCACCAGGGCGTCGATGGCCGGGACGACCTGCTCGACGAAGGTGGCGGCCAAGCGCAGCGAGTACGAGCCGTCCGCGTCGCCCGGGAAGATCCGGTTGAGGTTGAGGTAGTCGAGACCGCTGGTGCGGGCGGCCGCCTCGAAGGCGGGGGTGTTCATGCACGGAATGCCGACGAGCGTGCCGCGCAGGGTGGCCGGGTCGACCTCGGCGAAGACGCGACGGATGGCCTCCTGGCCGTCGTACTCGTCGCCGTGCACACCCGCGTCGACACACAGCACCGGGCCGTCCTGCACGCCGTTCACGACGATCAGCGGAATACCGAGCTCCACGCCGTAGCTGCTGGTGCCGACCGGGATCAGGCCCTGGGCGCGCTCGCCGGGGGCGACGGTCAGCGGACCGATGGAGTACATAGGGTGTTCCTTTCGAAGAGGTGATTCACAGACGGTCGGACGCCTCGGCGAGGGTCTGAGCGATGATGTCGGCGATGCGGTCGAGCAGTTGGCGGTCGCTGATCAGCGGGGGCGCGATCTGGACCAGGGGGGCGGCGCGGTTGTAGACGCGGGCGAGAAGTCCGGCTTCGCGCAGGCGGCGCGGGATCAGGTCGGCGACGAGGACTTCTCGCGCGGTGTCGCTGAAGTCGCCGTCGTCGAGGTCGCCGACGAGCTCGACGGCGTAGAAGAAACCGGCGCCGCGGACGTCGCCGACGATCGGCATCTCACCGAGGGACGCCATGCGCTGGGCGAGATGGTCCTGGTGGCCGCGGACGTTGTCCAGGATCCGGTCCCGTTCCATGATGTCGAGGCTGCGCAGGGCGATGGCCGCGCTCAGCGGGTGGCCGCTGAAGGTGTAGCCGTGGTTGAGGACTTCGCCGGGCTTGTTGATGACCTCGGCGACGTGGTCCGCTATCAGGGTCGCGCCCATCGGGGCGTAGCCGGCGGTGATGCCCTTGGCGACGGTGACGATGTCGGGGCGGGCGCCGTACAACTCGCCGCCGAACCACTCGCCGAGCCGGCCGAAGGCGGTGATCACTTCGTCGGTGACGAGCAGGAACCCGTACTGGTCGGCGAGCCGGCGCAAGCCCTCCCAGTAGCCGGTGGGCGGGGTGATGCAACCGCCGCGGTTCTGCACCGGTTCCGCTATGAGCATCGCGATGCTCTCCGGCCCGGCCGCGAGGACTGTGGCCTCGACGTCGGCGAGCAGGTACTGGGTGAAGGCCGCCTCGTCCAGCGGCTGTTCCAGGGCCGAGCGGTTGGTGTTCGCGACGAAGTGGGTCTCCACGGCGGGTGGCCCGTACGGCTCGGTGAGGCCGGGATCGTCGGTGAAGGACAGCGCACCGAGGGTGAGGCCGTGGTAGGCGCCGCGCCGTGAGATGGCCTTGGTCCGCTGCGGCTCACCCCGCAGGGTGTGGTACCGGCGGGTGATCTTCCAGGCCGTCTCCACGGCCTCGGCCCCGCCGCCGCTGAAGAAGACGTGCTCGATGCCGTCGGGGGCCAGCGACGTCAGCCGCTCGGCGAGTTCCAGTGCGGTGGGGTGCGCGGATTCGGACCACAGGGGGCTGTAGCACAGTTCGTGCAGCTGCTTGTCGGCCGCTTCGGCGATCTCGTCGGCGTAGGAGTAGCCGATCTGACAGCAGTACAGGCCGGAGAGGCCGTCGATGTAACGGTTGCCGGCCGCGTCGTCGACGTAGGGTCCTTCACCGTGGCGGACGACGAAGAGTTCCTTGCCGGGCTTCGCGAGCGATCCGTTGGCGGTCATGTTCAGCAGCAGGTGCCGCTGAGTGGTGGTGGTCATACGGCTTCGCCTCCAGGGGCGGCGATCCCTGCCGTGTTCTCGACGGACAGCAGCGAGTCCTGCCGGCCCGAGCCGAGCCAGCGCGCCAGGGCCACCAGGGCGAGGGCGAGGATCGCGCAGGCGATGAGGATGGCGCTGACCGCGGTCACGCTGGGATCGATGTCGAAGGTCAGGGAGTTGTAGATCTGCACCGGCAGGGTGACGGTGTCGACCGAGGACAGGAACTGGGAGATGTAGAACTCGTCGAAGCTGGTGATGAAGGAGAAGATCGCCGCCGCGATCATTCCCGGTGCGGCGAGGGGGAAGGTGATCCGCCGGGCGATCGTCAGGCGGCCGGCCCCCATGCTGGCCGCGACGTCCTCCAGGCGTTCGTCGATGCCGCGCAGGGTGGCCACCAGGATCAGCACCGCGATCGGCGAGGCCAGCACGGTGTGCCCGAGGGCGATCGCGAGCGGGCTGCCCAGCATCGACGCCGGCTCGAACAGCAAAAACAGGCCCAGGGCAGTGACGATGTTCGGGATGAGGAGGGGACCGAGGACCAGGGCGTAGACCGCGGAGCGCAGCGGCAGTTCGCTGCGCGTCAGGGCGGTCGCGGCGGTCACGCCGATGATCAGCGAGAACACGGTGCTCAGGCAGGCCACGAGTGCGCTCAGCGACAGTGCGGTCGGCCACTTGCTGCCGTCGGCGAACAGCGCCTGGTACCAGCGCAGCGTCCAGGCGTCGGGCGGGAAGGCGGCGAAGGCGTTGTCACTGAAGGAGGTGACGATGATGACGACGATCGGCAGTGCCAGGAACAGCAGGATCAAGGTGGCCGCTGCGGTCAGGGCGATCCGCCCGGCGAGGGTGCTGCGCAGCTGCATCATGAAGCGCTCCTCTTCTTGCGGCTGGCGCCGAGGGAGCTGATGAGTCTCACCAGCAGCAGTCCGGCGAAGGTGAGCAGCAGCAGGATGACGCCTTCAGCGGCCGCCCCGTTCCACTGGCTCTCCTTCGTCACCTGCCGGTTGATCAGGGAGGCGATCATCGTCTGGTCGGGGCCGCCCATCAGGGCGGGGGTGATGTAGTAGCCCAGCGACAGGATGAAGCTGAGCAGTCCGGCACTGGCCAGGCCAGGAGCGACCAATGGCAGGTAGACCCGACGGAAGATGGTCACGCGTCCCGCGCCCATGCTGGCCGCTGCGGCCAGCAGGCGGCGGTCCACGCCGCGCATCACGCCGTACAGCAACAGCACCGTGTACGGCAGCATCACCGAGGTGGTGCCGATGACCACGCCGATCTCGTTGTAGAGGAGCTGGTACGGCGCCCCGGGGATCCACAGCTCGGCCAGGGTCTCGTTCACCATGCCCTTGTCGCCGAGCATGATGATCCAGCCGTAGGTGCGCACCAGGGCGCTGATGAAGTGCGGCACGACCACGATCAGCATGGCCACTCCGGCCCACAGGGGCTTGAGCCGGGAGATCGCGTTGGCCAGGACGAACCCGAAGACGAGTGCGAACAGCGCCGTCTCCGCGGAGATCCGCAGCGTGGTGAACAGCACGGAGAGGTTGACGCCCGACAGCGCGTCGGCGTACCAGTGCAGCGTCAGCGATCCGTCAGCGTTCTTCAGACTGAGGAACAGCGTGCTGAGAATCGGGTAGACGAACAGCACCAGCAGGTAGATGACGACCGGCAGCGCGTAGAGGATCCCGACCCGGGTCCGGCGCGAGGCCAGGAGTTTGCGCGGGCGGGCGGGAGCGCCTGCGGTGAGGGTGGCCATGGCTCACCCGCCCTGTTCGGTGGGGAAGAGGTTGACGTCGTCCGCGTCGGCGGTGATCCCGACCCGCTCGCCGGCGACGGGGCCGCGGCCGGCCGGAACCTCCAGGCGCAGCAGCGGCGCGACACCGCCATCGACCCGCACGCCGGAGCGGACCAGGGTGCCCACGTACGTCGCGGTCTCGACCGTGCCGGAACAGAATCCGTCGCCGCTGGCCGAGGCTCGGAGCCGGCCCGGCTGCACCGCGACCTTCACAGAAGTGCCGGGGGCGAGCTGGTGGCGGCGTGCCTTGAGCAGACCACCACTGGCGTCCAGGCGGACCAGTGTGTGCTCGCCGTCGTGCTTCTCCACCCGGCCGGGCAGGAAGTTGGCCGCGCCGAGGAAGTCCGCGACGAACGGCGTCTTCGGGCGTTCGAAGAGTTCCCTGGGGGTGTCGAACTGCTCGATCAGACCGTTGCGCATCACCGCGATACGGTCCGACATGACCAGCGCCTCTTCCTGATCATGCGTCACATAGATGACAGTCAGGCCGAGTTCCTGCTGGATGGTCTTGATCTCCACCTGCAACTGGTCGCGGAGCTTCTTGTCCAGCGCGCCCAGCGGCTCGTCCATGAGGATGACCGGCGGGCGGTAGACCAGCGCCCGGCACAGGGCGACGCGCTGCTGCTGACCACCGGACAGCTCACGCGGCTTACGCCCGCCGAACCCGGACAGACCCGCGATCTCCAGCGTCTCCCCCACCCGGCGGCGGATCTCGTCCTTCGAAACGCCCCGCAGGGTGAGGGGGAAGGCGACGTTCTCACTGACGGTCATGTGCGGGAAGAGCAGGTACTGCTGGAAGACGAAACCCAGGCCCCGCTTCTGCGGCGCGAGCCGGGTCACGTCACGGCCGCCGACGGTGAT
>NZ_JBHVDD010000173.1:0-6225 GCF_042802995.1 Streptomyces sp. NPDC057438 | reverse complement strand
CCCGTCCCCGTCGGGGGCGGGCCCCCGGTGCTGTCGTGAACCGGACCGGTGGCCGAAACGCACCGACCGAGGGCCCCGAGGCGCGGACGGCACCCGGGAAATCCCTGGCCACCGACGGTCGTTGATCGATCAATTTCCGGCCAAACACTTGGCGTGCTCCTGACACAACACTCACACATCTGTCACTCTGTGCCCACCCCGTCTCACGACGGAGCACGCGCACCCGCATCGCAGCACTCCCTGCTCCACCCGGTGCCTCGACCCGTGCACCGGGTCCTTCGTACGGCCGCTCGTCCAACGTCGGCCGCAGCTAAGGAGTTCGCGTGAGATCCACCCCCCACAGACGTACCACGGCCACGGCCGCCCTCGTCGTCGCGGCGGCCATGCTCGCCGTCGCCGCCCCCGGCGCCCCGGCGATGGCACGCGGTGACGGCGGAGAAGGCACCGCCCGTCCCGTGGCCGCGAAGCCCGACCGCGGGTCCCTGCCCGCGAAGCTGACCCCCGGTCAGCGCGAAACCCTCATCCGCAAGGCCGAGAAGGCCACGGACACCACCGCCGACCGCCTCGGCCTCGGCGGCCGGGAGGAGTTGCGGGTCCGCGACGTCGTCAAGGACGCCGACGGCACCGTGCACACCCGGTACGAGCGCACCTATGCCGGACTCCCCGTGCTCGGCGGCGACATGGTCGTCCACGCCGCGAAGTCCGGCGCGATCGAGAGCGTCACCCGCGGTTACAAGCCCGCGCTGAAGGTGTCGGACCTCAGCGCCGACGTCAGCAGGGCCACCGCCGAGAAGCAGGCGCTGGCGGCGGCGAAGAAGGAGGGGTCCACCAAGACCGCCCCGGACAGCAGCCGCAAGGTCGTCTGGGCCGCCAAGGGCACGCCGACCCTCGCCTACGAGACGGTCGTCAGCGGCTTCCAGCACGACGACACGCCCAGCGAGCTGCACGTCATCACCGACGCGCAGACCGGCAAGAAGCTGTTCGAGTACGAGGCCGTGCACACCGGCACGGGCAACACCCGCTACAGCGGCACGGTGCCGCTCGGCACCAGCCAGTCGGGTTCGTCGTACACGCTGACCGACGCGGACCGGGGCAACCACCGCACCTACAACCTGAACCGCGGTTCGTCCGGGACGGGCACGCTGTTCAGCGGGAGCGACGACATCTGGGGCGACGGGACCCCCGGCAACCTGGAGACCGCCGGCGCGGACGCGCACTACGGTGCCGCGCTGACCTGGGACTACTACAAGAACGTGCACGGCCGCAACGGCCTGCGCAACGACGGGGTCGCCCCGTACAGCCGGGTCCACTACGGCAACAACTACGTCAACGCGTTCTGGCAGGACACCTGCTTCTGCATGACGTACGGCGACGGGTCGGGCAACGCCAACCCGCTCACCTCCATCGACGTGGCCGCGCACGAGATGACGCACGGTCTGACGTCGGTCACCGCCAACCTCGTCTACAGCGGCGAATCCGGCGGGTTGAACGAGGCGACCTCCGACATCTTCGCCGCCGCCGTGGAGTTCGCCGCCGGCAACAGCGAGGACGTCGGGGACTACCTGGTCGGCGAGAAGATCAACATCAACGGCGACGGCACGCCGCTGCGTTACATGGACAAGCCCAGCAAGGACGGCTCCTCGCGCGACTACTGGTCCTCCACGCTCGGCAACAACGACGTCCACTACTCCTCCGGCCCGGCCAACCACTGGTTCTACCTGGCCTCCGAGGGCAGCGGCGCGAAGGTCGTCAACGGCGTCTCCTACGACTCGCCGACCTTCGACGGACTGCCGGTGACGCCGATAGGCCGCGAGGCCGCCGAGAAGATCTGGTTCCGGGCGCTCACCACGTACATGACGTCCACGACCAACTACGCCGCCGCCCGTACCCAAACCCTGCGGGCCGCCGCCGACCTGTACGGGCTCGGTTCGGTCACCTACAACAACACCGCCAACGCCTGGGCCGCGATCAACGTCGGCTCCCGGATCCTCGACGGTGTGACGGTCGTTCCGCCTGCCGCGCAGTACACCCTGACCGGACAGGCGGTCACCCTGGACGTCCAGGCATCGTCCACCAACCCCGGCGCCCTGTCGTACGCGGCCACCGGCCTGCCGGACGGGCTGTCCATCGACGCGGCCACGGGACGCATCTCGGGCACCCCGACCACGGCCGGTAACTGGACGCCGACCGTGACCGTGACGGACGCGGCCGACAAGACCGGGACGGCGAGCTTCGCCTGGCGCGTGGACGAGGAGGGCAACCAGTCGGTGTTCGAGAACACCGCCGACTACCAGATCCCCGACAACGGCACCGTCGAGTCCCCGATCAACGTCAACCGGGCCGGAGCGGCGCCCAGCACGCTCACCGTGGACGTGAACATCGTCCACACCTGGCGCGGTGACCTGGTCGTCGACCTCGTGGCCCCGGACGGCACGGCGTACCGGCTGAAGAACTCCGCCTCGTCCGACTCTGCCGACAACGTGGAAGCGACGTACACGGTGGACGCCTCCGCCGAGACCGCCGCCGGCACCTGGAAGCTGCGGGTGCAGGACGTGGCCAGTCTCGACACCGGTTACATCAACAGCTGGAAGCTGACGTTCTGACGAAGCGGCACCTCTGGTTCCGTTGAGGCACGTCAGCTGCCGAGCGGTCGGTCCTGCGCCTGCGGGACCGGCCGCTTCGCCGTGTCGCCCTCCGCGTCGATGTGCGGCATGATCCGGTCCAGCCAGTGCGGGATCCACCAGGCGCGGCGCCCCAGCAGGGTCATCACGGCGGGGACCATGAGCAGGCGGACGACCGTGGCGTCGATGAGGACGCTGACGGCGAGCCCCAGACCCAGCATCTTGACCACGATGTTGTCGCTGACGATGAACGCGGCGAAGACGCTGACCATGATCAGGGCGGCGCAGGTGATGACCCGGGCGGTGATCTCCAGGGCGTGGGCCACTGCGTCGCGGGCGTCACCGGTGCGCAGCCAGGCCTCATGGACGCGGGAGAGCAGGAAGATCTCGTAGTCCATGCTGAGGCCGAAGATGATCGCGAACATCATCATCGGCACATAGCTCTCGATGGGCACCTTGCCGTTGACGCCCAGGGCGGGCCCGCCCCAGCCCCACTGGAAGACGGCGACGACGACGCCGTACGAGGCGGCGATGGACAGCACGTTGAGGACGGCCGCCTTGACGGCGACCAGCAGGCCCCGGAAGACGGCGAGGATGATGAGGAAGGCGAGGGCGACGACGACGGCGATGATGATGGGCAGCCGGCTCGCCACGATGTCACGGAAGTCGACCTGGGAGGCCGTGGTCCCGGTGACATAGCCCTGCGCCTTCGTGCCGGAGACCGAGGCGGGCAGGGTGTCGTCGACCAGGCGGTTCGTCAGGTCCGTGGTGTCGGCGCTCTGCGGCGACTCCTTCGAGTAGACCGTGCCCACCAGGACGTCCCCGTCCTGGGTGGGGGTCAACGGGGTGACGGCGTGGGCGCCCTGGACCGCGTCGAGCTGCTTCTGCGCGGTGCTCTGCAGGCTCTGGCGGTCCGAGGACGGCACCGAGGTCTGGTCGATGACGACGGTGAGCGGCCCGTTGGAGCCCGGCCCGAAGGCGTCGGTCATCAGGTCGTAGGCGCGGCGGTCGGTGAAGGAGGTGGGGTCGGCGCCGTCACCGATGTGGCCCAGTTGGATGGAGAAGAGGGGGATCGCGAGGACGGCCACGGTCGCGAGACCGGCCGTCAGGAACCGCCACGGGTGGTGCTCGACGCGCTGGGCGTAGCGGTGCCAGGTGCCGGTGATCTCCTCGCCCGCCTCGGCGCCGGTCTCGGCGATCGGCTTGCGGACGTGGAAGCGGTCGATCCGTCTGCCGATCAGGCCGAGCAGGGCCGGGACCAGGGTGAGGGCGCCGGCGATCGCGGAGACGACGGTCACGGCGGCGGCGAGTCCGAGCTTGCCGATGAAGCTCACACCGGAGGCGTACAGCCCGGCGAGGGCGACGATCACCGTGCAGCCGGAGACGAGGACGGCGTGCCCGCTGGTCGAGGCGGCGCGGCCGGCTGCCCGTACCGGGTCGTCGCCGTCCATGAGGTTCTGGCGGTGACGGGTGATCAGGAACAGCGCGTAGTCGATGCCGACACCGATGCCGATCATCGTCGCCAGGGTCGGGGAGACCGTCGCGAAGGTGAACGCGGCGGCCAGCAGACCCAGACAGGCGAGGCCGCCGATCACGCTCAGCAGGGCGGTGACCAGGGGCAGACCGGCGGCGATGACACTGCCGAAACCGATCACCAGGACGACGATCGCGACCGCGAAACCGATCAGCTCGCTGATCCGGTCGTCGGCGTCGGGGCGGGCCAGCTCTCCGAGCGGTCCGCCGTACTCCACCTCGGCCCCCGCCGAGCGCAGCGGCTGGACGGAGTCGTCGACCCCGTCGAGATAGCCGTCACCGAGAGTGGAGGGCTGCACATCGAAGCGGATCGTGATGTACGCCGTCTTCTGGTCGGAGGACAGCGGGCCGACGTTCGGCTGCTGCGACTGGTCCGAGGGCTGCGACTGCTGGGTGGTGAGCGGGTTCTGCACCGACAGCACGTGCGGCAGATTCTGCAGGTCGTCGACCGTCTCGGACATCTGGGAGCCGAGCGAGGTCAGCGCCTTGTCCTGGTCGTGCAGGACGATCTGGCTGCCGTAGCCGCCGGCCGCCGGATCGTGCTCCTGCAGCACGTCCAGGCCCTTCTGGGACTGCACGCCCGGGAGGGAGAAGTTGTCCGAGTAGTCGCCGCCGTAGGCCCGGTTCAGCGCCTGCACGGCCGCGAGGGCGACCAGCCAGGCGACGATGACGACCACGAAGTGCCGGGCGCACCACTCGCCGAGCCGCCGCAGTCCGCCCGTCGCGGCCTCGGTCCCGCCCTGCTCACCACCGGAACGGCTTGAGCGCATCGTCTCTCCTCCGGGAGCGATCTTCCGAACCCCATTACACGACGCCTCCGGAGGGCCGGCACCTTCGGCGGACGCCGGTCCCCCGGTTGGCGGCCGCGGCTTGACAGGCGGACCATGGGGAGGTGGGGCGGCCTAGCGGAAGGGAGCTGTCATGCTGGAGATCAAGACGGTCGAGAAGCCGGACGAGCGGCGCGATTTCCCCCGGGGGCACCTCGAAGCCGTGCACCTGACCGGGCTCGACTTCGCCGTGGCCACCTTCGAGCCGGGCTGGCGCTGGTCGGAGTCCGTCGGCCCCATCGCGGGGACGGAGAGCTGCCAGGTCCACCACAACGGTTATGTGCTCAGTGGACGCATGCACATCCGGATGGACGACGGCGGTGAGGGCGAGGTCGGTCCTGGCGACGTCTTCGTGTGTCCGCCGGGGCACGACGCGTGGGTCGTGGGCGACGAGCAGTGCCTGGTGTTCGACTTCGCCGGCCAGATGGCCCAGGACTACGCGAAGGCCAAGGACGGCTGAGCCGACCGGGGTGCGAGAGGGGGCGGAGGCAGGGCGTGCGCGCCCTGCCTCCGCCTGTGCACGCCCTGCCTCTGCCCGTGCGCGGCCCTAGACCCCGTCGGATTCCCGCAGGTTGTCGAGCGTCGCGTTGGTGTCGCTCTTGAGCCACTCCACCACGTCGCTCACCTCCGGCATGGTCGCGCCGTCGTCGTAGGTGGAGCCGTAGGCGCTCCACCTCATCTCGTACGTCATCCAGCCGTCGCGCACCGCGAGGGTCGCCGCCCGGCTGCCGCTGTTGTCGTCCCCCGACGTGGTGTCCTCGGTGACGAGATACGCCTCGTCACCGAAACCGGAGACCTTCTCCACGTCGTAGTCCTCGTACCGCTGGTCGTACTCGGCCCACACGGCCGTGAACTCGGGCCCGGGGTCGGTCTTCTTGTGGAGGTCCACCTGGACCGAGAAGTACGCGTCGGAGATCGAGGAGGTGGAGGACTCCTTCAGGGAGATGCTGCAGTAGCTCTCGTCGAGGGCCTCGTGCTCCAGGGCGTTGTGCACCGGCTCGGTGTCCTCCTCGGGGTACTCGTTCTTGAACGACGAGTAGTCCACCGAGGAGCAGAGGTTGGACTCGGCCCGATAGCCGCGCAGGTCCGCCTCCGTGTCGTCCTTGCCGAACAGGAAGACGCCGCCGGCCCACGCCGCGGACGCCACGACCGCGCCCACGAGCGCCCAGAGCACGGCCCGTCCGCCGGCGCCCGTCGCGGGCGGCGTCCCGAGGGGCGGGTAGCCGCCCGGCGGATATCCGCCG
>NZ_JBHVDD010000172.1:0-6527 GCF_042802995.1 Streptomyces sp. NPDC057438 | reverse complement strand
GCGCATGCTCGTCGCGCCCCGGAGACCGCCGCCGCGGACCGGGTGGGGTCCGCGGCTCCGGCCGAGGGCCGTCCCCCTCGGCCGGAGTTCAGCGGGTCACGCCTCGGCGGCGATCCGCGCCAGACGCCGGGCCTCGTCCCTCGTGGAGCGGGCGATCGCGTCCTCGTCGACGTGCAGCAGCCGGCCGTTCTCCACGATCTGCCGGCCGTTGACGAACGACGCCGTCACCGGGGCGGCGGCGCCGAGGACCAGGGCGGTCACCGGGTCGGCGATCGAGGCGTGGGCCAGGGTGTCCATCTTCCACAGGACGAGGTCGGCGAGCTTGCCCGCCTCCAGTGAGCCCGTCTCGGCCGCGCGGCCGAGGACCTGGGCTCCGCCGTACGTCCCGAGGCGCAGGGCCTGACGAGCGTTCAGGGCGGCCTCCCGGTGTGCGCCCAGCCGGTTGACGAGCAGCGCGTTGCGCAACTCGGTGTGCAGTTCGCCGGACTCGTTGGAGGCCGTACCGTCGACGCCGAGGCCGACCGGGACGCCGGCCGCGAGCATGTCGGGGACGCGGGCGATACCCGCCGCCAGTCGCGCGTTGGACGAAGGACAGTGGGCCACACCCGTCTTCGTGCGGGCGAACGCGGCGATGTCGGAGTCGTTCATGTGGACGCAGTGCGCCATCCACACGTCCTCGCCGAGCCAGCCGGTGGACTCGAAGTAGTCGGTGGGGCCCATGCCGAACAGTTCCTTGCAGAACTGCTCCTCCTCGACGGTCTCCGAGCCGTGGGTGTGCAGCCGCACCCCGAGTCGGCGCGCCAATTCGGCGCCCTCCCTCAGGAGTTCGGTGGAGACCGAGAACGGCGAGCAGGGGGCGACGGCCACCTGGGTCATCGCGTCGAAGGAGGAGTCGTGGTGCTCCTTGACGGTGGCCTCGGTCGCGGCGAGCGCGCCGTCGAGGGTCTCCACGGCGAAGTCCGGGGGCAGACCGCCGTCCTTCTCGCTGCGGTCCATGGAACCGCGGGCGAGGGTGAAGCGGACGCCGGTCTCGCGGGCGGCGCGGATGATCGCCCCGGACAGGTCGCCGGACCCGGCCGGGAAGACGTAGTGGTGGTCCATCGCGGTGGTGACGCCACCGCGGGCCATCATCGCCAGCGAGCCCTGGGCCGCCGCGTAGACCATCTGCTCGTCGATGCGTGCCCAGGTCGGGTACAGCGCGACGAGCCAGTCGAAGAGGTTGTGGTCGGTGGCCAGGCCCCGGGTGATCCACTGGTAGTAGTGGTGGTGGGTGTTGACCAGGCCGGGCGTCACCAGGTGGCCGGTGGCGTCGACACGCCGGACGACGTCCGGAAGGCCCTCGGGGGCCCGGCCCGCGCCGAGCGCCTCGATGCGGTTGCCGGCGATGACGACATGACCGTCGGCGTACTCGGTGTCGTCGGCGTCTACGGTCGCGATCGCACAGTTCTCGATCACGATGCGCTGAACTGCTGCCATGGTGCGCCCCTCAGAGGTTGGTCAGGTCCGCCGGGATCTTCGCCTCGCGCCCGTCCCGCAGGACGGTCGCCTCGATCAGCCCGTAGGGCCGGTCGGCGGCGAAGTACACCTCGTTGTCGTTCTTCAGGCCGAACGGGGTCAGGTCCACCAGGAAGTGGTGCTTGTTGGGCAGCGAGAAGCGGACCTCGTCGATCTCGTCGCGGTTGTCGATGATCCGCGAACCCATCTGGTACAGGGTCTGCTGGAGCGAGAGGGAGTAGGTCTCGGCGAAGGCCCTGAGCATGTGCTGCTTGGTCTGCTCGTACGACGTGTCCCAGTCGGGCATCTCCTGGGCGTCGTCCGTCCAGTTGAAGCGCCAGCGGCCGGACACCTCGGTGGCGAGGATACGGTCGTGCGCCTCGGGCAGGGTCGTGTACTTGTCCTTGACGTAACCCCAGAACTCGGAGTCGGTCGAGTTCATGACGGTGAGGTCCTTCAGGCCGGAGACGACCTCCCACGACGAGCCGTCGTAGGTGATCTGCGCCAGCCGGGTCTCCTGGCCCGTGCGGGCGAAGGAGTGGGCGCCCTCGCCGCCGTGCTCGATGCGCTCCCAGGCGTACTCCTCGACACGTATGCGGGCCCGGTGGATGGCCGGCTGGGAGGTCACGAAGTGCCGGGCCAGATGGATGGCGAACCGCTCGGCGGACTCGATGCCGTGCTCCTTGGCGAACGCGTACACCGTGTTCTTGGTGGTGTCGGTCGGCAGGACGTTCGCGTTTGAGCCCGACAGGTGGACCTCGGCCATGTCGCCGGAGAGCGACACGGAGACGTTCAGGTCCTTGATGTGGTGGGTGGCGCCGTCCCGCGTGATCTTGACGACCCGGTTCTCGGCTTTGCCGTACTGGTTCGGTCCCAGGATGGGCATGGTGCTAGCTCCCTCGGTATACGGAGTAGCCGAACGGGTTGAGCAGCAGCGGTACGTGGTAGTGCTCGCCGGGCGTCACCGCGAAGGTGATGACGACCTCGGGGAAGAACACGGCACCGCTGTCCCGGTTCGCGGGGGCGTCCTGCTGCGCATCGGCCTGCTGGTTCACGGTCTGTGCGAGGTACGGCTCGACCTCGAAGTCGAGGCGTACGTGGGTCGTGCCCTCCGGCGGTGCCGGGAGGTCCTTGCAGCGGCCGTCGGCGTCGGTCGCCGAGCCGCCGAGTGCCTGCCAGTCGGCGTCGCGTCCCGCTCGGGCGGCGAGACGGACGGCCACACCCTCGGCGGGGCGGCCGACGGAGGTGTCCAGGATGTGCGTGGACACCGAGGCGGTGGTGCTGGTGCTCATGACGGGGCTTCCTCTTCGACTTCGACGAGCCGGGCCAGGCGGATGCGGTTGATCCTGCCCAGTTCGGTGCGGACGATCTCGCGTTCCCGCTCCGGCGCGTTGCCGATCCGCTCCCTGAGCGCGTCGCGCATCTGCTCGCCGGTGCGGCCGGTGGCGCAGATCAGGAAGACATGGCCGAACCTCTCCTGATAGGCGAGGTTGAGTTCCAGCATCTCCGCCCTGAGCCGGTCGGAGGCGTCGGCCATCCCGCGCTGCTCACGGGCCGAGGTCGCATCGCCCGGCTTCGGGCGGCCGATCGGCGGGTGCCCGGCCATGGCCTGCGCCAGATCCTCCTCGGTCAGTTCGGCCATGGCGGCGTCACCGGCGGCGAGGAGGTCCTCGACGGTGGCGTAGGGACGGCCGGCGAGAAGGCGACGCCCCCAGGCGGCCGAGGTGCACGCCTCGTGGAGCGCCGCGGCGGCCGCGTGCTCCTCCAGGGTGTTGAAACGGGCGAGGCCCGGTGCCGAAGAACGCGAAGTCACGGGAGCCTCCGTGGCCGTGGTGCGGGACTGGCTACGGCAAGCTAACGCCCCACGACGACATCACGTCAACAGTTTGTTGAAAAATCGCGGTGACGGCCGGTCCCGCCGCGCGGCCCCGGACCGCCTCAGGACTCCTTCTCGCGGTTGAGGTAGTTGTAGACGGTGAAGCGGCTGACGCCGAGCGCGGTCGCCACGGTCTCCACGCCATGGCGCACGGAGAAGGCGCCGCGCGCCTCCAGCATCCGTACGACCTCCTGCTTGGCCTTGCGGTCGAGGTCGGCCAGCGGCCGGCCCTTCTGGCGCTCCAGCGCGGCGAGGATGTGGTCCAGCGACTCGGCGAGCTGCGGCAGGCGTACGGCGACGACGTCGGCGCCCTCCCAGGCGAGGACGACGTCGTCGGGGCCCGCCTCACCCGGCGGCAGCAGCAGCCCGCCCATGGCGTCGACCAGCGGCTTGACGGCCGCGATGAAGGGTTCGTCACCGGCGCCGGTCACTCGCCGGCCTCCCCGAGCACATTGATCTGGAGCGAGATCCGGGTGGCGCCCGACTCCAGGGTCCGCCGCAGCAGGGCGTCCACGGCGGTGAGCACCGCGTCGGCACCCCCCTCCGCCGTGTTGCCGAACGGGCCGACGTCGACCGCGTCCAGGGCGGCCGCCTCGACGACCTCACGGGCCACGAGCGCGTGCGCGGGGGCCTCGTCGAGGTCGAAGGGCTCGGTCGTGAACTCCACTCTCAATCGCACGGGCACAACCTAACGCGCGGCGCCGTTTTCCACCGAGCCCTCTTGACAAGCCCCGGCGACCGGCGGCAATCTTCCGTTAAGCAGAAACTAACTTCCACTATATGGAAATCATCACGGAAGGGAGCGGCTGAGGCGCATGGGATTCGCGGAGCAGCGCTACAACGTCAACCTGTCGATCCTCTTCACCGAACTCCCGCTCCTGGAGCGCCCCGCGGCCGCCGCCGCGTCCGGCTTCACGGCGGTCGAGCTGTGGTGGCCCTGGGTCGACTCCCCCACCCCCGCGCGGTCCGAACTCGATGCCCTGCGAGGCTCGTTGGAGGACGCGGGCGTGCGGCTCACCGGGCTGAACCTCTACTCCGGTGTGCTGCCGGGCCCGGACCGGGGCGCGCTGTCGATCCCCGGCGTGGAGTCGGAACGCTTCCGCGCCAACATCGAGGTCGCCGCGGCCTTCGCCGAGTCGGTCGGCTGCACGGCGCTCAACGCCCTGTACGGCAACCGGGTCGACGGCGTGGATCCGGCCGAGCAGGACGCGCTGGCCCTGGACAACCTGGTGGCGGCCGCCCGCGCGGCCGACCGGATCGGGGCGATCCTGCTGATCGAGGCCCTGAACCGGGTCGAGTCGCCGCGCTACCCCCTGGTGTCGGCCCCGGCCGCCGTCGGGGTCGTCGACCGGGTCGACGAGGCGTCGGGCCTCGGCAACGCGCGCTTCCTGATGGACCTCTACCACCTGTCCATGAACGGCGAGGACCTGCCGCGGGTGATCACCGAGTACGCGGGACGGACCGGCCACGTGCAGATCGCCGACAACCCCGGCCGCGGCGCACCCGGCACCGGCGGCCTCCCGCTGGAGGACCTCCTCGACCAGCTGGCCAAGGCCGGTTACGAGGGTCTGGTCGGCCTGGAGTACAAGCCGGGCGACCGGCCGAGCGCCGAGGCCTTCGCATGGCTCCCCCGCGAGGCCCGCGCGGACCGCTGAGCGCCCGTGCCGCCGTCGTGGGCCCCCGCCCGGGGCCCTGCGCCCCACCCCCGAAGACGCCACAGAGCAGTCAGAGAGGCATCCTCACCATGAGCAGTCTTCCCAGGATCGCGTGGATAGGTCTCGGCATCATGGGGTCCCCCATGTCCGAGCACCTGATCAAGGCGGGTTACGAGGTCACGGGCTTCACGCTGGAGCAGGACAAGCTCGACCGGCTGGCCGCCGCCGGCGGGACCCCGGCGGCCTCCGTCGCCGAGGCCGTGCGCGACGCCGATGTCGTCATCACGATGGTGCCCGCCTCCCCCCAGGTCGAGGCCGTCGCGTACGGCCCCGACGGCATCCTGGAGAACGCCGGGGCCGGCACCCTGCTGATCGACATGTCCTCCATCACCCCGCAGACCTCCGTCGACCTGGCCGTGGCCGCGAAGGAGAAGGGCATCCGGGTGCTGGACGCCCCGGTGTCCGGCGGCGAGGCGGGCGCGGTCGAGGCCGTGCTCTCCATCATGGTCGGCGGCGATCCGGCGGACTTCGCCGAGGCCGGGCCGGTCTTCGAGGCGCTCGGCCGGACCGTCGTGCTGTGCGGTCCGCACGGTGCCGGACAGACCGTGAAGGCCGCCAACCAGCTGATCGTCGCCGTGAACATCCAGGCGTGCGCCGAGGCGGTGGTCTTCCTGGAGAGGTCGGGCGTGGACCTGACGGCCGCGCTGGACGTACTGAACGGCGGGCTCGCGGGGTCGACCGTGCTGACCCGCAAGAAGGACAACTTCCTGAACCGGGACTTCGAGCCGGGTTTCCGCGTCGACCTGCACCACAAGGACATGGGCATCGTCACCGACGCCGCGCGCACCGTGGGCGCCGCCCTGCCGGTCGGCGCCGTGGTGGCCCAGCTGGTCGCCTCGCTGCGCGCCCAGGGCGACGGCGGCCTCGACCACTCGGCCCTGCTGCGGGCCGTCGAACGCCTCTCCGGCGCCCCGGTCTGAGTCCGGCGCCTCCCCCCGACTTCCGGTCCGTGGCGGCGCCGACATCTGTCCTGTCGCGCCCAGGCTCCGCCGCGGGCCGGAACCACCGTTCCGGGTACGCCGACTTCCTGAGCCGCGTCGGCGGCGCACCTCGACACGGGTACGCCTCCTGACGGCGGGTGAGGGTCTGGCCGAGGCCGGGCAGGGGCCCCCGAAGTGCGGGAACCGCCCGACCCGGCGATCGACTCCATGCATTTCCCGACGGCGTCCGGTCCCTGGTGATCACCCATCAGCCACCGGACGCACCGCCCGCGACCGTTTCCGACCGACCCGGATGAGGGGTGCGCGTCGGACACGCGCGGGCAGGGCACGGACCGCGGCGGCGTGCGCGCCAGTGCGGTGGTGCAGGTTCCGGCCCGCGTCTCGACGTGAGGGACGCGGAACCGGCGCCGACGCATCCGCCGCGGTCCGTCCCCCCACGCAGAACACCCGTTGTACCGGCGCACCCCGCACCGGCCGGCGGGACCCGACGAGGACCGGACC
>NZ_JBHVDD010000171.1:0-7173 GCF_042802995.1 Streptomyces sp. NPDC057438 | reverse complement strand
GGCCCCACGCGATGGGTACGGTGCGGTTCAGGTCACCATCGATACCAACGGCCGCGCCCGCCGCCCGCGTTGGTGGAGCGCATCACGAAGCCCAGCAGCCACAGCACCAGCACCGCCAGGGCGACCCACCACAGAATCTTGAGGGCGAAGCCCGCACCGAAAAGGATCACCGCGAGAAGCAGAACCAGAAGCAGGGGAACCATAGTCATCAACCTCCTGCGCTCCGTCTGCCCTGCCGATGCTCCTCCACTCCTCACAATTTCCTTGTTTGTGAAGGCATGCTCAGGGCACCTGCAGGACTACCGCGACAGCGGCACAGGATGCTACGAGGAGGCATGTTCCATGAGTGCCGGCGAAAAGGCCAAGGCGAAGACCGAGCAGGCCGAGGGCAAGGCGAAGGAAGCGCTGGGGCGCGCCCTCGGCAACGACCGCATGGCCGCCGAGGGACAGGCGCAGCAGAGCAAGGGTGACGCGCGCGAGGCCAAGGAGAAGACCAAGGACGCGTTCAAGCACTGACGTCTCGCACATGATCGAGGGCCTCCCCGGTGTCTTCCGGGGAGGCCCTCGATCGTATGCGGAACACCGCCGGCTCAGGGCCGGGTGGCTGTCAGGGCCGGGTGGCCGACTGGATGTCGGGGTACAGCGGGAAGATCTGGTCGAGGCCGACGATGCGCAGCACGCGCAGTGTGTGCGGAGGCACGGCTGCGAGGGCGACGTCCGCCTGCGCGGCGAGTGCGTGGCTGCGGGCCGCGAGCAGGGCGGTGATTCCGCTGGAGTCGCAGAACTCCATGCCGGCGAGGTCCAGCACGAGGCGCCCGCCCGGCCGGAGGACGAGTGTGCTCAGCAGCGCACGCAGTTCGGACGCGCTGGTGTAGTCGAGTTCGCCGCCGATCTCCAGAACGGGACCGGTGGCTGCGTGTCGCGTGATGATCTTCAGCGGGCTCATCGTGGTCTCATCGTGGGTTCGTCGTCTGCGGGTCGGGGGCGGGCACGCCCAGGGCGAGCAGGGCGGTGTCGTCGTCGAGGCCGTCGCCGAAGCCGTGGAGGAGGTCCGTCAGGGCCTGGACGACGGCTCCCGGGGGCTGTCCGGCCCGGTCTGCGGCGAACGCCAGGAGCCCCTCGTCCCCGAACAGGGTCGTACGGTCCTCGCCGGTGCGGGCCTCGGTGATGCCGTCCGTGTAGAGCAGCAGGGTGTCACCGGGGGCGAGGACGGTGGTGGCGCCGACGAAGGGAGCGGAGGGCACGACACCCACGAGGAGCCCGCCCGGGGTGGACAGGAAGTCGGCCGTGCCGTCCGCGCGCAGGACGAGGGCCGGGGGGTGGCCGCCCGAGGCGAGCCGGACGGTGACCTTGCCCGCCGCGCGGTCCGGTTCGAGCACGCCGAAGACGGCCGTGCAGTAGCGGGGGTCCCCGCCCTGGGCGTACCGCTCGTGGAGCACCCGGTTGAGGGTCGACAGGGCGGAGACCGGATCGGGGTCGTGCAGGGCTGCCGCGCGCAGGGTGTAACGGGTGAGTGAGGTGAGCGCGGCGGCCTGGGGGCCCTTGCCGCACACGTCGCCGAGGAAGAAGGCGAAGCGTTCGCCGTCGACGGGGAAGACGTCGTAGAAGTCGCCGCCCAGCCGGTCGGGCGAAGCGGTGTGGTAGTAGGCGGCCGTCTCCATCCCGGGCGGGGACGGCAGGGTGGTGGGCAGCAGGGACTGCTGCAGCACGGCGAGGGCATCCTGGAGACGGGCGCGGTCGGCCTCGGCCTGCGCGCGCGCCTCCTCGGCCTGGGCTCGCGCCTCCTCGGCGGCCTTACGGCCGCGCAGCAGTTCCTCCTCGTAGGCGCGCCGGTCCCGGGCGTCGAAGACGGATGTGCGGATCAGCACCGGCTGGCCGCTGCCGCCCTGCTTGACCGCGGAGGAGACCAGGACGGGCATGCGTCCGCCGCCGCTCCGCCTGATCTCCAGGGCTATGCCGCCGATCTCGCCCTGCAGGCGCAGCAGCGGTGCGAAGTGCGTCTCGTGGTACAGCTTGCCGCCCATGGTGAGCAGGTCGGTGAAGCGCATCCGGCCCACCACCGCCTCGCGCTCCAGGCCGAGCCACCCCAGCAGGGTGGCGTTGATCTTCGCGATGGTGCCGTCCATCAGGGTGGACAGGTAACCGCACGGCGCGCTCTCGTACAGTTCCTCGGCGCTGTCCTCCAACAGCGCGG
Organism: Streptomyces sp. NPDC057438; assembly: GCF_042802995.1. Classification (NCBI taxonomy): domain Bacteria; kingdom Bacillati; phylum Actinomycetota; class Actinomycetes; order Kitasatosporales; family Streptomycetaceae; genus Streptomyces; species Streptomyces sp. NPDC057438. The sequence continues at coordinate 4,979 of NZ_JBHVDD010000171.1, read as the reverse complement.
CGAACGCCCCGTTCGCCGTCTCCTCGCCGCCCCTGCCCCGCGGGTCGGGCTGTTGCCCGATTCGGCACATCAACGCAGGCCCGCCAGGAAGCCGGTGATCGCCTCGTTGGTGGCCTCGGGCGCGGACAGGTGCGGGCAGTGTCCGGTCGCGTCAAGGGTGACCAGTGTCGAGCCGGGGATCGTCCGGTGGAGGAAGGCCCCGACCTCGCGCGGGGCGATGACGTCCTGGGTGCACTCCAGCACCAGCGTCGGCACCCGCACGGTCTTCACGTCGTCCCGCGAGTCGGACAGGAAGGTCGCCCGCGCGAAGACACGCGCCATGTCCGGGTCGGTGGCACAGAAACTGTTCGTCAGCTCCTGACCCAGCTCTGGGCGCTCCGCGTTGCCCATGATCATCGGAGCCATCGCGGCCGACCAGCCCAGGTAGTTCGACTCCAGCGACGCCAGCAGTTCGTCGATGTCCCCGGCGCTGAACCCGCCCCGGTAAGCGTCGTCGTCGATGTACCGCGGCGACGGAGCGACCATCACCAGCGCCCCGATGCTCTCCGGAGCCATGCCGACGACCAGTGCCCCGATCATCGCGCTGACGGAATGCCCCACGAACACCGCGTCGCGCACGTCGAACGCCTCGCACACCTCCACCACGTCCCGGGCGTAGCCGTCGAGCGAGGCGTAGCGGCTCTCCGAGAAGGCGGAGGGATCCGCACGGCCCGAACCCACGTAGTCGAACAACACCACCCGGTACCGGTCCACCAGAGCCGGCACCGTCAACCGCCACATGTTCTGATCACAGCCGAACCCGTGAGCCAGCACCACCGTGCGCCCGTCCGGGTTGCCGATGACGTTGACGTTGTTCCTGCGGCCGATGTCCATCGGGACAGTCTCGCAGGTCCCGCGGTGCGCCCCGGGAGGACGAGCACCCGGTGGACGGTTCATGAAGGGTTCATGGAGGCGGTCACACGAAACGCGCCTCATGAACGGGACGACAGCGGGTAGGCGAATGACGCGATACCGGCAACTCGTGATGAAAGACAAGGAACGACCCACGGGAAGAGTTCTATGGTCACCCCGCTTGAAGATCGGGCATCGGAGGAAGAGGGGACCGCGACGTCCCTGCGCTACAGCGCCGCCTGGGACACGGCGGACGCGTCGATCGCCGACGCCCGAACGGCCGTGCGCGCGCTGCTGGCGCGGGCCGGTCACGATCCCCGCCACCGGCCGAGTCAGGACGCCCAGCTCGTCGTCAGTGAACTGGTCACCAATGCGCTGCGCCACGCGCCCGGTCCGGGCGCCCTGGCACTGGAAGTGACGCCCGACGCCGGTCTGCTGCGCATCGCCGTACGGGACAGCTCCCCTCGCCCGCCAGAGCCACGGGCACACGACGCGCGCCGGGTAGGCGGCCACGGGCTGTACCTGGTCGCCCGGCTCTGCGACCACCTGCAGACGATCGCCCTCAACTCCGGCAAGCAGATCGTCGCGCACCTGCATCTGCACTAGCCCGTGTATCGTCGGCGCCGCATGCCCGTCCGAGCTGGACGGCGGCGTTGCCGACACCGCCCGCCGCGCCAACGACGAGTCGTTCGCCAGGGCGCAACCCGGCCTTGTCCCGCAGCGCGGTGATGGCCGTGGTGGCCATCGGCGGCGCGGCGGCGTCCACCAGGTCAAGGCCATCAAGGAGCCCGCCGACCCGCTCGACGGCACGGTCACGTACCCGGCGTCGCGCTGCCGAACCCGGAGGTGCGGCCCAAGACCCCCATACGCGGTCGCCGGCCGCGCACCGGGTGGCTCCGCACCCGGTGCGGCGACCTCGTCGCCGGTGAAGTCCAGGCCGACGCGCTTGGGGAATTTCCGGCTGCTCAGGAGGCGGAGACGGCCGGCACGGACTGCCAGTTCGCCGCCGATGACGAATCCTCTCGGATCACAGCCCGGGACGGGGTGCGGGCGGACACTCGGCGCAACCGGGAGAGCGTCCTGGTCGCGGCCCGTGCGGTCTTTGCGGAGCACGGGATCGACGCCCCGATGGCGACCGTGGCCCGACGGGCCGGGCTCTGCCGCGGGGCCCTCGATGCGAAGGGCCCGCGGGCCGCGGCGGTGCACGGCGGCTGAACAAGCAAGTCCCCCAAAAAACCCGGGCCTGCACGCCGTCACATGTGCGGCGCTGGGGCTCCGGGCGTCGGTCGGCTCAGTCCTGCGGTTCCGGCGCGGTGTCGGCCGGTCGGTCAGGGGTGCCGTGCCAGTCCAGTATCAGGACGGTGGCGTCGTCCTTGAGGTTGCCGTGGCAGGCGTCGAGCACGGCGGCGGTCAGGCTCCGGACGACTTCTCGTGGATGCAGATCGCGGGTGTCGTGCGCGACCGAGAACAGGTCGGCGGCCGCGGCGCCACGGTCCTGCATGCCGTCGGTGAGCAGGATCAGGCGGTCGCCGGGGAGCAGGCGCAGTTCCTGGAGACGGTACGGGGTGGGCGCCGCCACACCGAAGGGCAGGTTGACGGCGAGTTCGACCTCCTCGACGACGCCGTCGCGCAGTCGCAGCGGCCAGGGGTGGCCGGCGTTGACCAGTTCGCACAGCCCTGTTTCCAGTTCGACGCAGAGCAGTTGGCCGGTGGCCAGGCCCCTGCTGTGCCGCAGCAGGGCCTGATGGGCGTGGTCGGCCTGCTTGAGGGCGTCGCAGCCGCTGCGTCGCGCGCGTCTCAGCGCGCCGACCAACAGCGTGGCCAGCAGGGCGGAGTTGGTGTCATGGCCCATGGCGTCGGTGATGGACACATGGAGCCGGTCGCGGTCGAGTGTGTAGTCGTAGGTGTCCCCACCGATGTCGTCGGCCGGAACCAGCCCGGCGGCGAGGGTGAACTGCGGCGCCTCGCAGCACGAGGCCGAGGGGAGCAGCTGGTGCTGGATCTCGGCGGCCAGGCTGGTCTCGGTGGTGCGCCGGCCCAGGTGGTAGAGATCGGTGAAGCGGCCGTCGGTGACGATGATGTAGGCGAGCGCGTGTGCCGCGTCACGGACCTGCTGGAGTACGGCCGCGTCGGCGGACTGCAAGGTCACTTCCAGGACGCCGATGCAGTCACCTCGGTTGCTGACCGGAGTGATGACACGCAGTCCGCCCTGGCCGTCGTCCTCCACGAACTGCCGCTGAGCGCGCAGGACGCTGTCGTAGACGCTGCCCCGCAGAGGTAGGGGCGCCGCGCCGTCCGCCGTCTCTTCGCCGGCCGCGGCAAGGCGTACCAGCCGTTGTCCGATGAGGTCGACGAACAGGAAGGACACCCGCTCCGCACCGAACCGCTTCTGCAGATCGTGTGCCACCACATCGACAGACCCACCGGGCGGGGCCGCCTCCGCGGCGGCCAACAACTCGCCCAGTTCCAGATCTCCACCCTTCACGACAACCTCCCGTCGGCTGCCGCACCTTCTTCCCCGAGTCTCCTCAGAATCACATGGTGCGCCCGTTTTGGCCGGTCAGGGAGTTGAGGGCCCGGGGCGCGCCCACCGAAGCGGCCGGGCGAGGGCGCACAGGGCGGGCGCGGGGGTGAGGGCCCGGGGCGGGCACCCCGGCCCCGGTGACCTGCTCCGTACCGATCGCCACATCGCCACGTCGCCACATCGCCACCGTGGGCTTCGTCACTAAACCACTTAGTAGATCAGTAGAAATCGCCCTCTTCTCCGGCAGGGGCGGCTCCCTTTGGGTACCGTCGGATCGGAAGAGGTCGAACCGTCGTCGGAGGAGTCCCGTATGCGGGAGAGCAGGTGCGTGCGCGCAGGAGGTGCCCTGGGGCAGCTGTTGCTCGTCGTCACGCTCGCGCTGGGGGTCTTCGCGATGCACGGCACGGGTCATCCCGGGGAGTCGGCGCACTCCGCCATGAGCAGCGCGTCCGCCACGGCCGCCACGGACCCGTCGAGCGTGTCCGCTTCGCATCACGGAACGACGGGCTCGGCCGTCGGCCGGAGCATCCTCGACCATGGCGCTGACGCGCCGGATCCGTCGTCCTCGCACGGGCCCCCCAAGGCGATGGACATGCTGTCGCTCTGTGTGGCGGTGCTGCTCGGCGGCTGGGTGCTCTCCGCGCTGCTCGCGTCGGCGCTCACCCGCTGCCGGGTGTGGTCCGCCCGGATTCTCACCCGGGTCGCCGCCGCGCGGCCGAACTCGCCACCGCGCGGCCCCGATCTCACCCGTCTGTCAGTTCTGCGGCTGTAGGCCGAACCGCTCTCGCGGGCGCGCGGCACGCGCGGACCCGCGGCTTCGCCCGCCCTCTCACAGCCCACGAACCCACACCACGAGGTGAAACCGACATGACCGCCCTCGCGCATGCCCCGCGCCGCAAGCACCTACGACGCGCCGTCGCCACCGGCATCGCCGTCGCAGCCGGGACCCTCTTCCTCACCGCCTGCGGCAACGACATGAACGGCATGGACCACGGCAGCGGCAAGGCCACCGCGTCCCCTACGGCCACCGCGACGACCGGCAAGGCCGCGTCCACCGACTTCAACAAGGCCGACGTCGCGTTCGCGCAGATGATGATCCCGCACCACGAACAGGCGCTGGAGATGGCCCGGCTGGCCGACGACCGGGCGTCCGACACGGAGATCAAGGAGATCGCCGCAACGATCGAGAAGGCCCAGGACCCCGAGATCAGGACGATGAAGGGATGGTTGAAGTCCTGGAACGAGCCGACCGGCGTCGAGTCCATGCCCGGCATGGAACACGGTGACGGTGACGGCATGATGAGCGGCTCGGACATGGAACACCTCAAGGGTGTGAAGAACGCCGAGTTCGACAAGATGTTCGCCGAGATGATGATCGAGCATCACAACGGCGCCATCGCCATGGCCCGGGACGAGCAGAAGGACGGCGAGAACACCGCCGCCATGACCATGGCCGGTGACATCGTGCGCGGCCAGTCCGCCGAGGTCGACCAATTGGAGGGCGTCCTCGACCGGCTCTGACGGCCCCGTGGCGCGGGGCCCACCCCGGGGGCCCCGCCCCCCC
>NZ_JBHVDD010000170.1:0-7260 GCF_042802995.1 Streptomyces sp. NPDC057438 | reverse complement strand
CCGCCAGGTGCCCGGCCACTCCCTTCGTACGCGTGCTCCGGTCACGCGGTCAGTGCCGCAGCAGCCACCAGATCCTGTCGTACGCACAGACGTGGTAGATCACCAGCACGATCAGGTAGTACTTGGCCACCTGCAGGGCACCGATGTGCCGCAGCGCGGCCCAGGCCCCGCCGAGCACGGCGAGTTCCAGCAGCAGCCGCAGGGGACCGGGGGTGTCGAAGGTGGTCTCGCCCGACCGGGCCTCGTCGCCGGCGGTGGCGAAGGTGCCCCACAGCATCGCCATCGCCACGGGGACGGCGATCGCGGCGACGAAACGCAGCGGCCCCGGGACCGTGCGCCAGCCCCACACGGCGTAGCAGCCCAGCGCGAACACCTCCAGCAGGAACCGCAGGGCGAGGAAGAACGGGTTGTAGGCCAGTGCGATGGTCATCGGGTCGATCCCGCCTTCTCTGCCTGGGACTTGAGGGCCGCGGTCCAGTCGGCCAGGACGGCCCGGAGTTTGTCGCTGCTGTAGAGGAGCCCCGCCAGCGGACCGCCGATCGACTCCTCGGACCGCACGCGGGTGCCGCCGTGCGCCGGCTCCAGCAGGAAACGATGCACGCCGCGGGTCCCGGCGAGCGTGCCGGTCCACGACAGTTCGGACCCCGGCCGGACCACGGCCAGCGTGGACTTGACGCGCATTCCGTTCAGCACCCAGCGGAACGGAACGTCCGGCGCGAGTGCGCCGCCCGGGTGCGCCTGCCGGACCCCCGGTACCCAGGAGGGCCATCGAGCGATGTCGGCCAGCAGTTCCCACACCTCCGACGACGGGGCCCGGACAGTGATGTCGCAGGACGCGAGAACGGGCGCACCGGCGTCGACGGTCCCGTGCTTGGCGTACTGCTCGTGCAGGGTCCGCAGTGACGGGCCGACATACAGGGCTCTGCCCAGGAACGAGCGTTGCTGAACGGTCATCCGGTGAATCTCCTCATGCTGTTCGTGGCGTCGGCGCCACGCGAACGGGGCACGGGACGGCCAGGCTCCCCAGGGTGGCCCCCGCCACTGGAGAATCGCTGAAGCGGTGTCCGCCCCGGTCGTACGGGCACGGCACGTGCTCAGGCTCCGGGGCGGGCGGAGACCTGGTGGGCGGGGGACGGTTCGGACGGTTCGGTGGCACCGGGGGCGGTGACCGAAGGGGCGGCAGAGGCCTCGGCAGCCGCCCGTCCCGGCAACAGCAGCGCGGCGACCACCGCACCGCAGGCGACGGCCGCCGCCGCGACGCCGAGCCCCGCCGCCGACGCGTCGTCGAAGGCCCGGCGGGCGGCGGCGGCCAGGGCGTGTCCGGCCTCACCCCCGGTCCGCTCGGCCGCTCGCAGGGCCTCGCCCACGGACCCGGACGCACCCGCCACGGCGTCGGCGTAACGGCCGGCGAGCACACTGCCCACCACGGCCACCCCCAGGGCGGTGCCCAGCTCCTGCATGGTCATGTCCAGCGAGGCGGTGGACCCCGAACGCTCCGGCGGCACCAGGGACATCACCACATGGGTGGTGGGTGCCATGGACAGGCCGAAGCCCACCCCGATGAGCACCAGACCCGCGAACACCGGCGGATACCCCTCGCCCCACTGCCCCAGCACCAGCACACCGCACGCCGCGGCCGACAGGCCCACGGCCACACAGCCCCGCGCCCCGGCCCGCCGGTCCAGCACCGGACACAGCAGCGTGCCCAGCACCACCGCGAGAGCCACCGGCATCACGGCCAGGCCCGAACGCAGCGGGGTGTACCCCAGCACGAACTGCAGCCGCTGGGTGAGCACGAACAGGGTGCCGGCCAGCCCGAGCATGAGGAGCAGGATGCTCGCGCTCGCCCCGAGGAACGCGGGCCGGCGCAGCAGGTCCGTGTCGAGCATCGGATGCGGGTGCCGCCGCTCCCACACCACGAACACGGTGCCCGCCGCCGCGGCCACCGCCAGGCCGCCGGCCACGGGCAGCGAGGCGAGCGCGTGCCCCGACGTCTGGATGACGCCGAACACCAGCCCCGCCATGGCGGCGGTGCCCAGCAGCGCGCCGACCGGGTCGGGTGGACGCGGCGCCCGGTCGGCGGACTCGCGCAGCAGCAGTGCCCCGCCGACCAGGACCACGGCCACCGGCACCAGGTTGACCAGGAAGATCGACCCCCACCAGAAGTGGCCGACCAGGGCGCCGCCGACCACCGGGCCGGCCGCGACCCCCAGGGCGGAGACCCCGCTCCACACCCCGATCGCCCGGGCACGCTCGGCCTCCGGGAAGACGTCGACGATGATGGCGAGCGTGCCGGGCATGATGAAGGCGGCACCCAGCCCCATCACCACCCGGGCCGCCATCAGCTGGCCGGGGGAGTCCGCGCCGAGCGCGATCAGGGAGCCGGCCCCGAAGACCGCCGCGCCGCCGAGGGTGGCCCGCTTGCGGCCGAACCGGTCCGCCACCGCTCCCGCGGTCAGCAGGACGCCGGCGAAGGCCAGGGCGTAGCTGTCGACGATCCACTGGGCCTGCCCGATGTCCGCGCCCAGCTCACGCATCAGCACCGGTATCGCCACATTGAGCAGCCCGTTGTTCAGCACGATGGCGAACAACGCCAGGGACAGTATCCCGAGCATCCACCACCGCCTGGGGTCTGCGCCACCCCCATCGGTCCTGTGCATGTGCTGGCTCCTTCCGGCGACCCGAACGCGGCGTTCCGAACGTCACGCACCCCGAGCCTGGGCGGGCTCACTGAAGCCGCACTTGCGCCCGCCCGGGCGGTGCCCCGGCGTCCCGTTCTTTAGCCGGGCCAAAGCCGTCGACCGCACGATCCTCCCGAGGGCTCATCTCCTGACACGACACGACGGATCGAGAGATCAGCCACCGATGATGGGAGGACCATGCGCTGGGAAAGCGTTTACGTGGCGGCCACGGGATCCTGGCTCCCGGAGCCGTATCCGACACGTGCGGCCGTGGAAGCGGGCAGGTACGACCCCGAGCAGTTCGAGGCCGACGCCCTGCTGTCCATCCGGGTGGCCGACGAGGACGTCGCCCCGCCCGACATGGCCGTGCAGGCGGCCACCACGGCACTCAAGCGGTCCGGGCTGGACCCGGAGACCGTGAGCCTGCTGCTGCACAGCTACGTCTGGTTCCAGGGGCAGACCCTGTGGCCGGTGGCCTCGTACGTCGCGGACAAGGCGATCGGCAGGGACGTCCCCGCCTTCGAACTCAAGCAGGAGTGCAACGCCGGGACGGGCGCCATGGAGCTGGCCGCCCGCCATCTGGCCACCACACCCGGCGCCGCCGCAGCGATGCTCACCACCGCGGACCGCTTCGGCGAACCGCTGATCGACCGCTGGCGCGACGAGGCCGGAATCGTCTACGGCGACGGCGGCACCGCGCTGCTGCTCTCCAACCAGGGCGGCTTCGCCAAGCTGCTGTCGACCGCCACCCGGGCCGACAACTCGCTGGAGGTGGTCACCCGCGGCCCCGGGTTCACCCCGGTGCCCGACGAGAAGCCGCTCGGGCTCGCCGAGCGGCTCGGCCACTACCTCCAGCACCACGGCAACCTGCGCGAGGCCACCCAGCGTCTGGTGGGCGTGGCGGTGGCCGCCGTCGACGCGGCACTGGCCGACGCCGGCAAGCAGCGCGAGGACATCACCTGGGCCGTGATCCCGGCGAGCGGCCGCAGCAAGATGGAGTGGCAGGCCGGCACCGTCCTGGGGCTGGCGGAGGACCGCACCAGCTGGGAGTTCGCCCGGCGCAGCGGACACCTGGGCGCGGGCGACCAGTTCGCGGGGCTCGACGACCTCGCCGCGCGCGGGCTGCTGAAGGTCGGCGACACGGTCCTGCTGATCGGCGCCGGCTCGGGCTTCACCTCCACCTGCGCCGTGCTGGAGATCACCGAGGAACCGTCCTGGCGGACACCCGCCGCGCACGACGAGGAGGCGCGGTCGTGACCAGCACACTGACGTCCTTTCCGGCCTCGGCCCTGATCGACGACGCCGTCGGGACCGAGACCGCCCCCCGGGTCGACAACGCCGCCGAGGTGTTCCTGACGGCCGCCGCCGCCCGGTGCCCCGACGCCCCGGCCGTGCGGGACCGCTACGGCATGTGGACCTACGCCGAACTCGACGCCGCCGCCGACTCCTTCGCCCGGATACTCGACGGCCACGGCATCAAGCCCGGCGACCGGGTGCTGGCCCGCGTCGGCAGCAGCCGCGAGTTCACCGCCCTGCTGTACGGGACCTGGCGGCACGGTGCGGTCCTGGTGCCCATCAACCCGGGCATGAGGGCCTTCCACCTCCAGTCGGTGCTCGCCGACTCCGAACCCTCGCTGATCGTCGTCGACGACGCCGAGCGCGACGGGGCCGACGGCCTGGGCTGGCCGTCCGGGGTGCCGGTCGCCGTCGTCTCCGAACTGGACCTGTCCGGTCCCGCCGACCCGGCCGCCCGTACCCAGACCGAGGTGCCCGCCGACCGGCTCGCCCTGCTCATCTACACCTCGGGCAGCACCGCGGCGCCCAAGGGGGTGGCCTGCCCGCACGGGCCCGTGGCGTTCGCCGCCCGCGCCATCGCGGCACGGCTGGACTACCGGCCCGACGACATCGTGCTCACCGCCGTACCGCTCTCCTTCGACTACGGCCTCTACCAGGTCTTCCTCAGCGCGCTGGCCGGCGCCGAACTGCTGCTGTCGGGCCCCGCCGACCACGCCCGGCTGCTCGGTTTCGCCCGGGACCACGGGGCGACCGTCCTGCCCCTCGTGCCGTCCCTCGGCGAGCTGCTCGTCAAGCTCGCCTCCCGCGACCGACGGCCCACCCGCATCCGCCTGTTCACCAACACCGGGGCCGCCCTCAACGCCCCGCTCATCGCCACGCTCCGGGAGACGTTCCCCGGCGCGTCGGTGGCACCCATGTACGGCACCACCGAGTGCAAGCGGATCACCATCCTCGAACCCGACGGCGATCTGGCCCGCCCCGGCTCGGTGGGGCCCGCGCTGCCCGGCACCCAGGTGCTCGTCGTCGACGACGACGGACGCCCGCTCCCGACGGGGGAGACCGGCGAGATCGTGGTGCGCGGCCCCCACCTGATGGCCGGTTACTGGCGTTCCCCCGAGCAGACCGCCCTGCGGTTCCGGCCGGGCGCGGACGGCGGCCCGGTCACCCTGCACACCGGTGACTACGGCCGGCTCGACGAGGACGGGCACGTCTACTTCCAGGGCCGCCGGGACGACCTGTTCAAGCGGCGCGGCTCGCGCATGAGTTCCGTCGAGATCGAGGCGGCCGTCCTCGACATCGACGGCGTACGGGAAGCGGCGCTGCTCGTGCCGGAGGACGACCGCGACATGGTCCTCTTCGTCGTCGGCGAGAGCCCCGACGTGGACGGGGAGCAGGTGCTGGCCCGGCTGGGGGACCGCCTCGAAGCCGCCAAGGTCCCGGACGTCTGCCATGTCCTGGCCGCCCTTCCGCTCACCCCCAACGGCAAGACCGACCGCAAGGAGCTGCGCCGGCAGCTCGTGGAGGGCACCCATGTCCACTGACCGCGACCGCACCGGACCCCCCGGCGACGACCTGACGGTCCGCCGGCTCGTCGAGCAGTACGGCAGCCCTCTCTACGTCTACGACCTGGCCCGGGTGCGCACCGCGCTGGAGGACCTGCGGGCCGCCCTGCCCCAGCCGTCCCGCGTCTATTACTCGCTGAAGGCCAACTCGCATCCCGATCTCGTCGCCGAGCTGCGCCGGGGCGGCGCCCGCGCCGAGGTGACCTCACGCGGCGAACTGGCCGCGGCCCTCGAAGCGGGTCACCCGGCGGCGGAACTGATGTACTCCGGTCCCGGCAAGGTCCCGGCCGAGCTGGACGAGGCCGTCGCGGCGGGGATGCGCACCTTCTCCGCCGAGTCCTTCGGCGACCTGGACCGGATCGGCGCCGCCGCCGACGCCCACGGCGTCACCGCGGACTGTGTGCTGCGGATCAACGCGGCCGGGGCGCCGGGACAGGCCGGACTGCGGATGACCGGGGGCCCGTCCCAGTTCGGGTTCGACCTCGACGATCTGACCGCGCACGGCGCCCGGTTGCTGGTGAAGGGCGTCCGGATCATCGGCATGCACTTCTTCCCGCTCACCAACGCCAGGGACGAGGACGGTCTCCTCGCCGAACTCGCCCAGAGCGTGCGCACCGCCGCCCGCCTCCGGGACGAACTCGGCATCCCGCTGCACCTGCTGGACCTCGGCGGAGGCTTCGCCGCGCCGTACGCGACCCCCGGCGAACGGCCCGCCTACCCCGGTCTGCGCTCGGCACTGTCCGCCGTGCTCGACGAGTGCCTGCCGGGCTGGCGCGACGGCGAACCGGTGGTCGCCTTCGAGTCCGGCCGCTATCTGGTGGGCGACAGCGGCCGACTGGTGAGCACCGTCACCGACGTGAAGAACAGCCGCGGCAACACCTACGCGGTGCTCGACTCCGGCATCAACCACCTGGGCGGCCTGTCGGGCCTCGGCCGGCTGCTGCCCCTGTCCGCCCAGCCGCTGTCCGGCCCCGGCCCGGCGGCGGACGAGGCCGGTGACCGGGAACCCGCCCTGGTCACCCTCGCCGGTCCGCTGTGCACGCCCGCCGACATCCTCGCCCGCGCGGCCGACCTGCCGGGGCTGCGCCCGGGCGACCTGCTGGCCTTCCCCAACGTGGGCGCCTACGGACTGTCCGCGAGCCTGCTCGGCTTCCTGGGCCACCCGGCGCCCGCCGAGCTCGTCGTGGACGGCACCGAGACCGTCTCCGCCAGCCGCCTGACCCTGCGGCGCCACACCGTCTCCCCCCACACCGCATCCCCTACGGAGGACATCACCGCCATGACCCAGACGACCACGGGGACGACGCCCGCCGGCACTTCGGACGAGCCGGCCGCGCCCTGGGACCCGACGTACGCGGCACTGCTCCAGGAGGCCCTGCCCCGGCTCGCCGCCCAGGGCGAGCTGAAGCCCGACACCAGCCTCAAGGCGGCGGGCCTGGACTCGCTCGCCATGGTGGAGGTCCTGGTCCGGGTGGAGGAGACGTACGGCATCGCCGTCCCGGACTCCGAGCTGATGGCCGACACCTTCGCCACCCCCGCCTCGCTGTGGCACGTGGTGTCCGCCCTGCGCGAGCAGGCCGCGGGCCGTGTCTGAGGCGGGAGCCGACGGCCTGCCGCGTCACCGCCACCTGAGCCACACCCCCTCGGCAGGGGCCCGACGGTGTCCGGAGCCCGCGGGCTCCGGACACCGGGCCTGACCGCCGCCGGAACCGCATCGGTTC
>NZ_JBHVDD010000169.1:0-7468 GCF_042802995.1 Streptomyces sp. NPDC057438 | reverse complement strand
TCTATCAGACCGTTTCCGGTTCCGATTTCCTCGGTGCTTTCCAGGTTTCCGCTTTCGCGTTTCCCTTTCCGGCGACTCCGACTTTATCAGAAGTTCTGAGTCGGAATTTCCGCCCGGTCCGGGTGGTCCCTGACGCACAGTTGCGTCGGGTTCCCCCTGGGCGGAGCCGTAAACGTACTGGAGCGGGGCGCCCCGATGCAAATCGAGGAGCCCCGCCCCAGGCGAGCACTGACGGTGGGTCAGACCTCAACCACCACAGGCAGGATCATCGGCCTGCGCCGGTAGGTGTCGGAGACCCACTTGCCAAGGGTCCGGCGGATGAGCTGTTGCAGCTGGTGAGGCTCGACGACCCCGTCCTGGGCCGAACGCTCCAGGACCTCGGTGATCCGCGGGACGACCGCGCCGAACGCGGAGTCCTCGATACCGGAGCCGCGCGCCTGGATGTGCGGGCCACCGGTGATCTTGCCGGTGGACGAGTCCACCACGAGGAAGACCGAGATGATGCCCTCGTCGCCCAGGATCTTCCGGTCCTTGAGGGCGGGCTCGCCCACATCGCCGACCGAGAGGCCGTCCACGTAGACGTAGCCGGCCTGGACCTTGCCGGAGATCCTGGCCTTGCCCTCGATGAGGTCGACGACCACGCCGTCCTCGGCGATGACGATGCGGTCGTGCGGCACGCCGGTCAGGGCGCCCAGTTCGGCGTTGGCGCGCAGGTGCCGCCATTCGCCGTGCACCGGCATCAGGTTCTTCGGGCGGCAGATGTTGTAGAAGTACAGCAGTTCGCCGGCCGAGGCGTGCCCGGAGACATGGACCTTGGCGTTGCCCTTGTGGACGACGTTGGCGCCCCAACGGGTCAGGCCGTTGATCACGCGGTAGACCGCGTTCTCGTTGCCCGGGATCAGGGACGAGGCCAGGATCACCGTGTCGCCCTGGACGATGCGGATCTGGTGGTCCCTGTTGGCCATACGGGACAGGGCGGCCATCGGTTCGCCCTGCGACCCGGTGCAGACGAGGACGATCTCGTGCTGCGGCAGGTCGTCGAGCGTCTTGACGTCCACGACCAGGCCCGGCGGAACCCTTAGATAGCCCAGGTCCCTGGCGATGCCCATGTTGCGGACCATCGAGCGGCCGACGAAGGCGACCCGGCGGCCGTACTCGTGGGCGGCGTCGAGGATCTGCTGGATGCGGTGGATGTGGCTGGCGAAGCTGGCCACGATGATCCGCTTGCTGGCGCCCGCGAAGACCTGGCGCAGCACGTTGGAGATGTCGCGCTCGGGCGGAACGAATCCCGGCACCTCGGCGTTCGTCGAGTCGGAGAGGAGGAGGTCGATGCCCTCCTCGCTCAGCCGTGCGAACGCGTGGAGATCTGTGAGGCGGTTGTCCAGCGGGAGCTGGTCCATCTTGAAGTCGCCCGTGTGGACGACCATGCCCGCGGGCGTGCGGATGGCCACGGCCAGGGCGTCCGGGATGGAGTGGTTGACCGCGACGAACTCGCAGTCGAAGGGGCCGATGCGCTCGCGGTTCCCCTCGGCCACCTCAAGGGTGTACGGACGGATGCGGTGCTCCTGGAGCTTGGCCTCGATGAGCGCGAGGGTCAGCTTGGAGCCGATCAGCGGGATGTCGGGCTTCTCCCGGAGCAGGTACGGGACCGCTCCGATGTGGTCCTCGTGCCCGTGGGTGAGGACGATGCCCTCGATGTCGTCGAGGCGGTCCCTGATGGACGAGAAGTCCGGCAGGATCAGGTCGATTCCGGGCTGCTCCTCCTCGGGGAAGAGCACCCCGCAGTCCACGATCAGCAGCCGGCCGCCGTACTCGAAGACGGTCATGTTCCGGCCGATCTCGCCGAGGCCGCCCAGCGGGGTGACCCGCAGGCCACCCTCCGGGAGCGGCGGCGGCGGGCCGAGTTCAGGATGCGGATGACTCAAAAGACTCTCCTCACCATGCACGCCACGTACCTGGGGCACGTGGCGCGCATGACGTTCGTGCAGAAGCAGTTGTGGATGGGAACGCAGGCGCTTGTCGTCCTGCCTATTCAGTTGTGAAGTCTGGTTGTCGCGTCGTGCGAGGCCCGGTGTTAGAGCTGTACCCCGCCGGCGCCGAGATCGAGCTTGAGCTGGGCCGTCTCCTCGGGCGAGAGCTCGACCATGGGGGCGCGCAGGGGTCCGGCGGGCAGGCCCTGGAGGGCGAGCGCCGCCTTGGTGGTCATCACGCCCTGGGTGCGGAACATGCCGGTGAAGACGGGGAGCAGCTTCTGGTGGATCTCGGTGGCCTTCTGGACGTCACCGGAGACGTACGCGTCGACGAGGGCGCGCAGTTCGGGGGTGACGACGTGGCCGACGACCGAGACGAAGCCGACCGCGCCGACCGAGAGCAGCGGGAGGTTCAGCATGTCGTCGCCGGAGTACCAGGCGAGGCCGGAACGGGCGATGGCCCAGCTGGCGCGGCCGAGGTCGCCCTTGGCGTCCTTGTTGGCGACGATGCGGGGGTGCTCGGCGAGCCGGACGATCGTCTCGGTGTCGATCGGGACGCCGCTGCGGCCCGGGATGTCGTACAGCATCACCGGCAGCCCGGCGGCGTCGGCGACCGCCTTGAAGTGACGGTACAGGCCCTCCTGCGGGGGCTTGTTGTAATACGGCGTGACGACGAGGAGTCCGTGGGCGCCGGTCTTCTCGGCGGCGCGGGCCAGGTCCATGCTGTGGCGGGTGTCGTTGGTGCCGACACCGGCGATGACGTGGGCGCGGTCGCCGACGGCTTCGAGGACGGCTCGTACCAGGTCCGATTTCTCCGCGTCACCGGTGGTGGGGGACTCGCCGGTGGTGCCGTTGATGACCAGGCCGTCGTTGCCTGCGTCCACCAGGTGGGTGGCGAGCCGCTGCGCGCCGTCGAGGTCGAGTGCGCCGTCCGCCGTGAAGGGCGTGACCATGGCGGTGAGGACCCGCCCGAAGGGGGTCTGCGGAGTCGAGGTCGGAGCCATGGGTAACACGCTACTCGCTGCTCAGGGCACGGTCTGCCCTCGGGGGGCGGGAAAAGTCCGGACAAATGCGGAGCCCGGCACTGCCTGCTCGGGGGTTCAAGCAGTGCCGGGTCCGTTTGATCAGGCTAGATGAACTTCTCGAAATGCCGCAATACGGACACTTCGCTCGACTGACCCGTACATCTGTGCCTGGCCGAAAGTCGACGGTCATCCAGGTCGTGTCGGGGCCTTCGTTTGTCGGGGCCTTCGTGTCGGGGCCCGGCGAGGCAGCCGAGAGGTGACGACACTGTTCAGGGCGCGACGCGGCCGTTCGCGTTGAAGGCGGCGTGCGTGAGCGGCATGAGCCTCGCCCACTCCGTCTCCATCCGCTCGCCGACCATCTCGATCTCCCGCTGGGGGAAGGACGGCACCTTCGCCAGTTCGTGCTGGGTGCGCAGACCGAGGAAGTGCATCAGCGAGCGGGCGTTGCAGGTGGCGTACATCGAGGAGAAGAGACCGACCGGCAGCACCGCGCGGGCGACCTCCCGGGCCACTCCGGCGGCGAGCATCTCCTGGTACGCCTCGTAGGCGTGGACGTACGAGTCCTCCATGACCCGCCCGACCAGCTCCTGCTGCGCCTGGGTGCCCTCCACGAAGACGTACTTGCCGGGGCGGCCCTCCTGGACGAGCTTGCGGGACTCGTCGGGGACGTAGAAGACGGGCTGGAGCTCCCGGTACCTGCCGGACTCCTCGTTGTAGCTCCACCCGACCCGGTGCCGCATGAACTCGCGGAAGACGAAGATGGGGGCGCTGATGAAGAAGGTCATCGAGTTGTGCTCGAAGGGGCTGCCGTGCCGGTCCCGCATGAGGTAGTTGATGAGGCCCTTGGAGCGCTCGGGGTCCTTCTGCAGTTCCTCCAGGGACTGTTCGCCGGCGGTGGAGACACGGGCGGCCCACAGCACGTCCGAGTCGGCCGCGCTGTGCTTCACCAGATCGACGGTGACGTCACTGCGGAAGCTGGGCTTGAGATCGTCGGCGGGGGTTTCTGACACGGCTCGGAGGGTCCTTCCCATGGCTGCTCTCGGGCGGCGCCCACTCTACGGCCCGGCATCGACGAGACGCCGGATGACATCGACGAGAAGCCGGATGACCCGACTTGTGCCTCTTGTGCCCCTGTTGGACCCGCGAAAGTGGTGGGCGAGGGCCCGGCTCGGTAGCCTCACCCGGCGAAACCTGTGCGTGGATCGAGTGAGGACCAGCCGTGCCCCTGCCCTTCCTGACCGCCGACCGCGCCTTCGACCAGGCGGCGGACGAAGCGCTGCCGTTCGAGGACCGCGACCGCTGGCGGCGCCCCTACCGGCCCGGCCCGTGGCGGGTCGGCGCGGCCGCGCTCCTGCTGTTGCTCACCTCGTACATGCTGGTCGCGGCGGTCATCATCGCGGCGGCCGAGACACCGCGGGCCGGCGCGATCTGCTTCGGTGCCGCCCTGCTGGTCATCGCCTGCGCCCTGCGGCTGCTGCGGGTCGGCATCTGGGTGAGTGCGCGGGGAGTGCGTCAGGTGGGGTTCTTCCGCACGCGTACGGCGTCCTGGGAGCCCAGCGTCTCGGTGCGCACCGTGCAGCAGCCGGTGCGGTGGCTCGGGCTGCCCCGGTCCGTGCAGGGGCAGGCCCTGCTCCTCGTGCGCACGGACCGTGTGCAGGAGTACGTGACACCGCTGATGACCACGCACAACGCCGATTTCCTGGCACGTACGGAAGCCTTCGACCGGGCGGCCGACAAGATCGAGGCGTGGGCGGCCGAACACGGGCGCGCCGCGTAACCGAACATACGGCTGAGGGGCTGGTCCGCGGGTGCGGGCCGGCCCCTCAGTCGTGCGTGTCGTTCGTGTGCGGCCTCGCCGTGTGCGGGCGGCGGCAGGTCAGGCGGTCGGTGCCGGTCTGCCGTCGTGCAGGGCGATCGCGCGTTGCATGGCCTTGCGGGCCCGGGGGGTGTCGCGGGCGTCGTGGTAGGCGACGGCGAGGCGGAACCAGGTGCGCCAGTCGTCGGGGGCGTCCTCGGTCTCCTCCTTGCGCCGCGCGAAGACCTCGTCGGCCGAGTCACGGTCGATGCGTCCGCTCGGGGTCCGCTTCAACTCGTCGACGGGGAGGCCCCCTTCGGCGTCGAGTTCGGCGGCGAGCTGGTTGGCCCTGCGGACGAACTGGGTGTTCTTCCACAGGAACCAGAGGCCGATAGCGGGCAGGACGAGCACGGCGACACCGAAGGCGATCGTGATCGGTGTGCCGGTCTCGATGAGCAGGACTCCGCGGCTGCCGACCAGGACGAAGTAGACGACCAGGACGGCTGCCGTGACGGCGTAGGTGAGCTTCGCGCGCATGACGTATCCCGGCCCGATCAGCCCAGGTCGAGGAAGTGTTCGAGGCCGAAGGTGAGCCCGGGGGTGGTCACCACGCGGCGGGCGCCCAGCAGGATGCCCGGCATGAAGCTGCTGTGGTGGAGGGAGTCGTGGCGGATCGTGAGGGTCTCGCCCTCGCCGCCGAGGAGGACCTCCTGGTGGGCCAGCAGGCCACGCAGGCGAACGGAGTGGACGGGGACGCCGTCGACGTCCGCGCCGCGCGCGCCCTCCAGAGCCGTCTCCGTGGCGTCCGGAGCCTGGGCCGTACCTGCCGCGCGCCGCGCCTCGGCGATGAGCTGGGCCGTACGCGTGGCGGTGCCCGAGGGGGCGTCGACCTTCTTCGGGTGGTGCAGTTCGACGACCTCCACCGACTCGAAGTACGGCGCGGCGATCTGCGCGAACTTCATGTTCAGTACGGCCCCGATGGAGAAGTTGGGCGCGATGAGGACGCCCGTCTCCGGGGACTTCGCCAGCCAGTCGTTCAGCTGCGCGAGGCGCTCGTCGGTCCAGCCCGTCGTCCCGACGACCGCGTGAATGCCGTGGCCGACGCAGTACTCCAGGTTGTCCATGACCGAGGCGGGAGTGGTCAGTTCGACGGCGACCTGGGCGCCGGTCTCCGCCAGGGTCTCCAGCCGGTCGCCCCGGCTCAGGGCGGCGACCAGCTCCATGTCCTCGGCGGCCTCGACGGCCCGTACGGCCTCGGAGCCGATACGGCCCCGGGCACCGATGACCGCCACGCGCAGCTTGCTCATTGCTTGGTTCCTTAACTGGGATGTCAGGCGACGGCTTCGTGGAGACGGGACGCCTGTTTGTCCTTGAGCGGGCCTATCACCGACAGGGAGGGGCGCCGGCCCAGGACCTCGCGGGCCACCTCACGGACCTCGTCCGGGGTCACCATCGCCATCCGGGTCAGCATCTCGTCGACGGACATCTGCTCGCCCCAGCACAGCTCGCTCTTGCCGATGCGGTTCATGATCGCGCCGGTGTCCTCCAGACCGAGGACCGTGGAGCCGCGGAGCTGGCCGATGGCGCGCTCGATCTCGTCGTCCGGCAGCCCGTGCTCGGCGACCCGGTCGAGTTCGTCGCGGCAGATCTTCAGCACGTCGTGCACCTGGGACGGGCGGCAGCCGGCGTACACACCGAAGAGGCCGCAGTCGGCGAACCCGGAGGTGTACGAGTACACGCTGTAGGCGAGGCCGCGCTTCTCCCGGACCTCCTGGAAGAGGCGGGAGGACATGCCGCCGCCGAGCGCCGTGTTGAGCACGCCGAGGGCCCAGCGGCGTTCGTCGGTGCGGGCGAGGCCGGGCATGCCGAGGACGACGTGCGCCTGCTCGGTCCTGCGGCCGACCAGCTCGACGCGGCCGGCCGTACGGAGGGTGCGGCGGCCGTCACGCGGGGCGATCGGGGTGGCGTCGGCGCGGGTGAGGGCGCCGGCCTTCTCGAAGGCCGCGCGGACCTGTCGTACGACCTTGTTGTGGTCCACGTTGCCCGCGCAGGCGACCACGAGGTGGGTCGGGTCGTAGTGCTTCCTGTAGAAGCGGCGGATGCGGTCGGCGGTGAGGCCGTTGACGGTGTCGACCGTGCCGAGGACGGGGCGGCCGAGCGGGGTGTCGCCGAACATGGTGTGCGCGAACAGGTCGTGCACGCAGTCGCCCGGGTCGTCCTCGGTCATCGCGATCTCTTCGAGGATGGCGCCGCGCTCCACGTCGACGTCCTCCTCGCGGATGAGCGAGCCGGTGAGCATGTCGCAGACCGTGTCGATGGCGAGCGGCAGGTCGGTGTCGAGCACGCGCGCGTAGTAGCACGTGTACTCCTTCGCCGTGAACGCGTTCATCTCGCCGCCGACCGCGTCGATCGCGGAGGAGATGTCGAGTGCGCTACGGCGCGCGGTGCCTTTGAAGAGCAGGTGCTCCAGGTAGTGGGTGGCGCCGTTCAGCGCGGGGGTCTCGTCGCGGGAGCCGACGTGCGCCCAGATGCCGAAGGTGGCGGAGCGCACGGACGGCAGGGTCTCGGTGACGATACGCAGCCCGCCGGGGAGGGTGGTCCTGCGGACCGTACCGATGCCGTCTCTGCCCTTGATCAGGGTTTGGGTACGGGCGACGGCCCGCGCCTCCGTGGAGGTG
>NZ_JBHVDD010000168.1:0-7685 GCF_042802995.1 Streptomyces sp. NPDC057438 | reverse complement strand
GTTCCGGTTCGGCGGGCCCTCGTACATGGAGGGTGGAGAGTTCGGGGGACCCTTCGAACCCGTCCGCGTCCGGCGGGGCTTGCTCCCCGATCCCGTCCGCGTCCGGCGGGGCTTCTCACGCAGTCGACGACGGCGCTCCACGGCCCCTCCCTCACTCCTCCCGCAACTCCCTCAGCTCCTTGGCGAGCGCCCCCTCCCCCGACACCACGACCCGCCCCGCCCGCACCGCCTCCCGCAACCCCAACTCCCCGCGGCCCAGCACACCGCAGGTGTCCGCGTCGAGGGTCAGCCGCGCGTCCGCCTCCCCGGGCGCCGGCCCGTCCCCGTACACCGGCTCCTCCTCCGCACCCACCCGCACATGGAACTCCCCCTCCTCCAGCCGGACTTCGACGAGCCCGGCGGTCGCCCCCTCCAGCGCGCGCAGCAGCGGCAGCGCGAACCAGTGGGCCCGCACCGCGTCCGTGGCCCGGCGCTCCCCCAGCGCCGACTCCCCCCACGCGCCCAACGCCTGCAGCACCGGCAGCAACTCCCGCCCCCGGTCGGTGAGTTCGTACACGTACGCGGCCCCCGGCGGTGGCAGCCGGCGCCGCGTCGACACCCCGTCCCGCTCCATGTCCTTCAGTCGCGACGCGAGGACGTCCGTGCTGACGCCCGGCAGGTCCGCGTGCAGGTCCGTGTAGCGACGCGGTCCGGCCAGCAGCTCCCGCACGATCAGCAGGGTCCACCGGTCACCGACGAGGTCGAGCGCACGCGCGGCGGAACAGTACTGGTCGTAGCTTCGGCGAGGTGACATGGAACGCATTCTAGACATGTCGTTGGACTTTCCAAGCGCCTACTTGGTAAAACCAAGCAACACAACGAACCGGAGGGCGAGAGCGCATGGAGTTCCGGCAGTCGAGCAAGCTCAGCGAGGTCTGTTACGAGATCCGCGGACCCGTGATCGAGCACGCGAACGCACTGGAGGAGGCGGGCCACAGCGTCCTGCGCCTCAACACCGGCAACCCCGCGCTGTTCGGCTTCGAGGCACCGGAGGAGATCCTCCAGGACATGATCCGGATGCTGCCGCGGGCCCACGGCTACACGGACTCGCGCGGCGTCCTCTCGGCCCGCCGCGCGGTCGCCCAGCGCTACCAGGACAGGGGACTCGTCGTCGACGTCGACGACGTCTTCCTCGGCAACGGCGTCTCCGAACTGGTTTCCATGGCCGTCCAGGCGCTGATCGAGGACGGCGACGAGATCCTGATCCCCGCCCCCGACTTCCCTCTGTGGACGGCGGTCACCACCCTCGCCGGCGGCAAGGCGGTGCACTACCTCTGCGACGAACAGGCCGACTGGTACCCGGACCTGGACGACATGGCGTCGAAGATCACCGACCGCACCAGGGCCGTCGTCATCATCAACCCGAACAACCCCACCGGCGCGGTCTACCCGAAGGAGATCATCGAGGGCATCCTCGACCTCGCGCGCCGCCACGGCCTGATGGTCTTCGCCGACGAGATCTACGACCAGATCCTGTACGACGACGCCGTGCACCACTCGGCCGCCGCGCTCGCCCCCGACCTGGTCGTCCTGACCTTCTGCGGCCTGTCGAAGACGTACCGCGTCGCGGGCTTCCGCTCCGGCTGGCTGGTCGTCACCGGCCCGA
The DNA here is from genome assembly GCF_042802995.1 of Streptomyces sp. NPDC057438. Lineage (NCBI taxonomy): Bacteria > Bacillati > Actinomycetota > Actinomycetes > Kitasatosporales > Streptomycetaceae > Streptomyces > Streptomyces sp. NPDC057438. Next base: position 6,040 of record NZ_JBHVDD010000168.1, on the reverse strand, counting down.
AGCAGCACGCCCGCAATTATCTGGAGGGGCTGACGATGCTGGCCTCCATGCGGCTGTGCGCCAACGCGCCCGCCCAGTACGCCATCCAGGCCGCGCTCGGCGGCCGCCAGTCCATCACCGACCTCACCATGCCGGGCGGCCGCCTGTACGAACAGCGCGACGTGGCCTGGGAGAAGCTCAACGAGATCCCCGGCGTCTCCTGCGTGAAGCCCAAGGGCGCCCTCTACGCCTTCCCCCGGCTCGACCCCAAGGTCCACAGGATCCACGACGACGAGAAGTTCGTCCTGGACCTGCTCCTGCGCGAGAAGATCCAGGTCGTGCAGGGCACCGGCTTCAACTGGCCCACCCCCGACCACTTCCGCATCCTCACCCTCCCCCACGCGGACGACCTCGACGCGGCGATCAGCCGGATCGGCCGGTTCCTGAGCGGGTACCGGCAGTAGCGGACCCGGACCCCGGGCGCACGCGTCACCCCTCGGCCTTGCGGGCCAGCAGGTGTATCCCCTTGAACTGTCTGCGGTCGGTGGGCTGCGGCTCGCGCACCATCCGGGCCACCTCGGCCAGCCCGCACGCGCGCAGCAGCGCGGCGAGGTGATCGGGCCACCAGCGATGGGCGGGCGCGACCGTGTGGTCGAAGACCTGTGTCGGACGGGACGGGCCCTCGCTCGCCGAGAAGCCGATGAGAAGGTGTCCTCCGGGCGCCAGCACACGGTGGAACTCCGCCAGGAGGAGCGGGACTTCGGACGGCGGGGTGTGGATGACGGACCACCGCGACAGTACGCCGCCGAGCACGCCGTCCGCGATGTCCAGCGCGGCCATCGAGCCCACCTCGAACCGCAGGCCGGGGTGGGCCCGCCGGGCCAGTTCGATCATCGCGGGCGAGGCGTCGACACCGAACGCGTCCAGCCCCGCCCCGGCGAGATGGGCGGTGACATGGCCGGGCCCGCACCCCAGGTCCGCGACCCGGCCGTCCCCGCTCACCCGCGCGACCTCGGCGAAGGCGCCCAGGATCGCGCGGTCCAGGGGGCTGTCCCGCAGCGAGTCGCCGAACATCCGCGCATAGGTGGAGGCGACGGCGTCGTAGGCCTCGCGGGTGGTGGCGAGGGCATCGTGTTCGACCATGCCCGCGACAGTAGTCGGCGACACCGGCGGTCGGCGACACCGGCAGTTCGGCGGTCGGTACCGGCAGTCGCCTGCGCCGGTACGCGCGGGACCACCCCGGCTTGGGTAGACCTCCCCCATGACTGACCGGCCCCTGCTCCTCCTCGACGTCGACGGACCCCTCAACCCCTTCGGCGCCCGGTGGTGGCGCCCCCGCGGCTATGTGACCCGCCGGATGCATCCCTCCAACTGGTCCGCGCGGCAGAAACCCGGCTCCCGCCGGCTGCGCCGGGGACTGCGGATCCGGCTGAACCCGGCGCACGGGGAGCGCCTGCTCGCGCTGCCCTACGAGTTGGCGTGGGCCACGACGTGGATGCACGAGGCCAACGAGATGATCGGGCCGGTGATCGGGCTGCCCCGCGATCTGCCGGTCATCGAGTTCGGCAACCTCTTCGCCCCGGACCCGGACGGGCTCTACTGGAAGACCCGGGAGGTCCTGGCATGGGCGGCGGGACGACCGTTCGTCTGGGTCGACGACATGATCACCGACCTCGACGCCCGGCATGTGGCCGAGCACCACGGCACACCGGCCCTGCTGCTGCGGATCGATCCGCGCCGGGGCCTCGGGGAGGAGGAGTTCCGGGAGCTGGAGCGGTGGGCGCGCGCACTGGGCGGCGGCCCGGAGGGCGCCGGCGGGGCGGGATCGTAGCCTGGGGACATGGGTGATCTTCTTCTGGTGCGGCACGGCGAGACCGAGTGGTCGGCGTCCGGGCAGCACACGAGCTGGACCGACATCTCGCTGACGGACCACGGCCGCGAGCAGGCGAGCGGCCTCGCCCCGCTGCTCGCCCACCACCGCGTCGGCACCGTCTTCGTGAGCCCGCTCAAGCGGGCCCGGGAGACCGCGGAGCTGGCCGGGCTCACCGAGGCGCGCGTCGACGCGGATCTCGTCGAGTGGGACTACGGCGGGTACGAGGGCGTCACGACCGTCGAGATCCACCGCTCCCGGCCGGACTGGTTCCTGTTCACGGACGGGGTCGCGCCCGGTCCGCCGGAGCACCCCGGGGAGAGCCCGGAGGAGGTCGGGGCGCGCGCGGACCGGATGCTGGCGAAGGCCCATGCGGCGCTGGGGAACGCCGAGGGGAGCGTGGTGCTCGTGGCGCACGGGCACTTCCTGCGTGTTCTCACCGCCCGCTATCTCGGCCTGCCCGCCGCCGGCGGAGCGCTGTTCCAGCTGGCCACGGGCACGGTCTGCCGCCTCGGCACGGAACACGGGCGCCCGGTCGTCGCGGGGTGGAATGTCAGACCCCCCTCGTAGTCTTCCGAGTGACCACCCCCGGTGGGCTCGGGTGAGGGAGGGTGCCGTGACACGACCGCCGACCGCCGTCCAGCGGCGGATCATCGACGCCGCCGAACCGGTGACCGGGCGGCTGACGGGCACGGAGGCGCAGCTGGCCGCGCTGGTGAAGCGAGGGCTGGCCTTCCGTCATCCGCGCCCGCCGCACGGCCACTTCCTGACGCCGGCCGGGCACCGCCTGCGGGAGACGGCACCGGCCGACGCGCCGGAGGACACCGGCGGTGAGCCGGCCGGGACCGGTGTCTTCGCCGCTCGGGTCGGCGGCGAGGAGGCCGGCCCCGGCGGGCCGGCCCGCGAGCGGGAGGTGCACAGCGCCTGGCAGGGACTCCTGGAGCTGCGTCGGATGACCGATCCGGGCGGCGCCACGGACCGCCCCTGCGGCTGGGAGCGCGCGCATCTGGTGCGGGCCGCCGCGCTGGCCCTGGAGGCGGCAGGTCACCGGCCGGCGGACGCGGACACGGCGCCGACGCGCGGGGGTTACCGCGTGCGCGCCACCCCGCAGCCGGAGGCCGTCGCCGTGCGGGAGCCCGACACGGCGGCGCTGGCGGCCTGCGCGGCGACGCTGGAGGGTGCGGGCTGGCAGGTGAGCGAGCACACCGACCCGCGCACCCGGGAGCGGTATCTGCTGGCCTCGCCGAGACGCGCGTAACGCGCAGGGCGGACCCGTCTGCTGAGCAAGCGCTCAGTAAGCTGGTACGCGCTGTGTTCGCCTCAGTGTCAGGCAGGAGAAGCCATGGCCGAGCCGTTTTACGTTCCGGTGACCGTGCGGGGGTACGAGACCGATGTGCAGGGGCACCTGAACCAGAGCGTCTACCTGCAGTACGGCGAGCACGCGCGGTGGTCGCTGCTGCAGGCCGCCGGGATCCGCCAGGCCGACCTGATGGCACGGGGAGTCGGACCGGTGGCACTGGAGACGACGATCAGCTACCGGCGCGAACTGCTGGCCGGCGACGAGGTCGAGGTGACGTGCGCCTTCGTCTGGGGCGAGGGCAGGACGTTCCGCATGGAGCAGACCGTCCGCAGGACGGACGGTACCGTCGCGGCCGAGATCACCGGCGTGGGCGGCCTGATGGATCTCACGCTCCGCAGACTGGTGGCCGACCCCAGGGAGTACTTCCGGACGCTGGCGAAGGACCCCACGCTGTTCGGCCTGTGAGGCCGGCGGCGGGGCGGAAGGAGTCATTCATGCCACTTTCTCCCCCGTGTGGCCCCATGTCTGCGCACAAGTGCGGTTCGGGTGGGTATTCCTGCCACGGCGTACCCCCACCGCACCCCGGAGACACCATGCCGCTCGCCCGCCGTGCCCTGCTCACCGCCCTCGCCGCCGGTTCCGCGGCGGCCTGTACCCCGGCCCGTGCCATCCCCTCGGACGACACGCCCCGAGCCGACAGGGCGCTGCGCACGGCCGCGGTGGCGGCCCGGCGGCTGCTGCCGGACCACTGGCGGCAGATCACCTTCACGGAGGGGAGGGAGTACGACACCTTCCGGGTGTCGGGAAGCACCGGGCGCATCACCATCGCCGGTGACACACCGGCCACCCAACTCACCGGCCTCAACTGGTACTTGCGGCACATCGCGTACGCCGAGATCAACTGGGCGGGCGAACAGACGGACCTCCTGCCGCGCGAGCTGCCCGGTCTCGACGGCACGGTCGACCGCCGAGCCAACGTCACGCACCGCTTCGCGCTCAACGACACCAACGACGGCTACACGGGCGCGTACCTCGACTGGACGTACTGGGAGCGCGAGCTGGACGTGCTGGCGCTGCACGGCTACAACGAGGTCCTCGTCTACGCGGGCGCGGACGCGCTGTACCACCGGGTGTTCCAGGAGTTCGGGTACACGGACGAGGAGCTCCGGGCGTGGGTGCCGGGCCCGGCCCATCAGCCGTGGTGGCTGCTGCAGAACCTGTCCGGCTTCCCCTCCCCCGTCTCCCGCCGGCTCCTCGACGCGCGGGCCGTCCTCGGCCGCCGGATCGCCGACCGGGTGCGCGAGCTGGGGATGACCCCGGTGTTCCCGGGCTACTTCGGGACGGTGCCGGCCGGGTTCGCCGAGCGGGTGCCGGGGGCACGGACCGTGCCGCAGGGCGCGTGGATGGGCTTCGCGCGCCCCGACTGGCTGGACCCGCGCGGGGCCGAGTTCGCGCGGGTGGCGGCGGCCTTCTACCGGACGCAGGACGAGATGTTCGGCCCGTCGGCCCTGTACAAGATGGATCTGCTGCACGAGGGCGGCGACCCGGGGGACGTGCCCGTCGCCGACGCGGCCAAGGGCGTCGAGCGGGCGCTCCAGCGAGCGCATCCGGGGGCCACCTGGGTGATGCTCGGCTGGCAGCACAACCCGCCGCGCGCGATCGTCGACGCCGTCGACAAGCAGCACATGCTCGTCGTCGACGGGCTCTCCGACCGCTTCCCCACGGTCACCGACCGGGAGGCCGACTGGGGCGGCACCCCGTACGCCTTCGGGTCGATCTGGAACTTCGGCGGCCACACCACGCTCGGCGCGAACACCCCCGACTGGGCCGCGCTGTACGAGAAGTGGCGCACCAAGGACGGCAGCACGCTGCACGGGATCGCCCTGATGCCGGAGGCGGCGGACAACAACCCGGCCGCTTTCGCCCTCTTCTCCGAACTGGCCTGGCGGGAGGGTGAGCTGGACCTGAAGACCTGGTTCGCCGAGTGGGCGCACGCCCGGTACGGGGCCCGTGACCCGCATGCCGAGGCGGCCTGGGACATCCTGCGGCGCACCGCGTACGGCACCACCCGCGCCGACTCGTGGAGCGAGGGCGCCGACGGCCTGTTCGGCTCCCGGCCCGCGCTCAACGCCGTCCGGGCCGGACGCTGGTCGCCCAAGCAACTCCGGTACAGCGCGGCCGACTTCGAGCCCGCACTCGGCGAGATGCTGCGGGTACGGGCGGAGCTGAGGGGGTCTTCCGCCTACCGTCGCGACCTGCTCGACGTGGCCCGTCAGGCGCTGTCCAACCGCAGCCGGGTCATGCTGCCGCAGATCAAGGCCGCGTACGACGCCAAGGACACCGCGCGGCTGGCGAAGGGGAGCCGTGACTGGCTCTCCCTCATGGATCTGCTGGACGAGCTGGTGGCCACCGACTCCCGTCATCTGCTGGGGCGTTGGGTCGCCGATGCCCGTTCCTGGGGTGCGGGCGCCGCCGAGCGTACGGAGCTGACCTACGACGCCCTGTCGCTGCTGACCGTGTGGGGGACGCGGGAGGGCGCGGACGCGGGGCTGCGCGACTACGCCAACCGGGAGTGGGCGGGGCTGGTCGGCGGGCTGTACCGGCTGCGCTGGGCGACGTACTTCGAGGAGCTGCGGGCCGCGCTGGCGGAGGGGCGGGTGCCGAAGAAGATCGACTGGTTCGCGCTGGAGGACCGCTGGGCACGGAACCCGGGACCGCTCGCGACCGAGCCGACCGGGGACACGTACGCAGTCGCGGCCCGGGTCCGGGACCGGCTCGCGGCGCTCGCCTGACCGATCACAGCCGCCCACCGCGGGGCCCCGGGGTCTCCACGCCGGCGACCTGCGCCGTCGGCGACTCGGGCGGTCTCCGGGGCGCATGCTCGTCGCGCC